>NZ_JBJJLN010000033.1:0-50941 GCF_046230725.1 Pseudomonas sp. KCJK9000
GGGGGGGGCGGGGTGAGGCTTGGCTTTTACGCTGTGTCCGCGGACGGGACAGTATGCGCGTTAGCTTTTCCCCTCCCCAACTCTAGAGGCCCCCCCGCGATGAGCATCAAATCGGACAAGTGGATTCGCCGCATGGCGCAGGAACACGGCATGATCGAGCCATTCGTCGAGCGCCAAGTGCGCGGCGAGCAGGACAGCCGGGTCATCTCCTTCGGCGTCTCCAGCTACGGCTACGACGTACGCTGCGCTGATGAATTCAAAGTGTTCACCAACATCAACTCGGCCACCGTCGACCCGAAAAACTTCGATGCCGGCAGCTTCGTCGACGTCAAGAGCGATGTGTGCATCATCCCGCCCAACTCCTTCGCCCTGGCCCGTACCGTCGAGTATTTCCGTATTCCGCGCAACGTTCTGACCATCTGCCTGGGCAAAAGCACCTATGCCCGTTGCGGCATCATCGTGAACGTGACGCCGCTGGAGCCTGAGTGGGAGGGCCATGTGACGTTGGAGTTTTCCAACACCACTACCTTGCCGGCGAAGATCTACGCCAATGAAGGTGTGGCGCAGATGCTGTTCCTCGAATCCGATGAAGAGTGCGAAGTGTCGTACAAGGACCGTGGCGGCAAGTACCAAGGGCAACGCGGCGTTACCCTGCCTCGCACCTGATCCGACGAGCGCGGGGAATTAGTTTCGACCTTGGCACTCCAACAGATTGAACAGTGCTGATACGTATGCAACGTGTCGGCCCTAGTCAGGAGTTGCCTATGAAACTTGACCCCGCAATCAGTGCCAAGCTGGCTGTCATGCAGCCCAACCAGATTGGGTTGCTGGCCTGGTCAGTACTCGCGCATCCACTTCCCCTTCAGGCCGGTGGTGTGCCGCACCAGCCCGATCCTGATACGCCGCAACCTACACAGCCTGGCGATACGCCCAATGAGCCGGGTAACCCCACCCGCCCCGATGATCCGCCTCCTTCACCCGTAGTGTGACTGCTAGGCCAGCGCCCAGATCTGGTCGCCTCCAGTGAGGTAGACGCGGGCGCCATGGCCGGGCTCAACCAACCATCCACCGGTGAACTCCCCGAAGGCCGGTAGCAGGCTGACCTGTGCGTCCATGAGGAAGCACGGCAGCCTGAGCCTTTGCCGTGCGCGCCCACGCAGCAGGTATGCCGGATGCACGTGCCCGGCCAGCACCGGGTACTCTGGATGCGGTTGTGGCTCATGCTGCAAGGCAAAAGGAGCCATCAACAGGGGCTCGTCCTGTACCTCTATGGCTAATGTGGCAGGTGGGTCCCCTGCATGGTGGTCATGGTTGCCACGTACCAGTACGATCTTCAACCGACCATGCCGGGTTCTCCACTCATGCAGCCTGGCCAGGGTGGCCGGGGCGTGGGCTTTGCGCGCATGCAGGAAGTCGCCAAGGATGATCAACTGCTCGCACGGGTACTGCTGCAGCAAGGCGTCCAGGCGCGCCAGGGTCGCCGATGTGGTGCCGCGGGGAACGGGTTGATGCAGCGCTCGGTAACTGGCTGCCTTGCCGATATGCACGTCGGCCACCAGCAGGGCGCGATGTGCTGGCCAATAGATGGCCTTGTCCGCCAGCAACCAGAGCGTCTCGCCGCAGTGTTCGATAACCAGGTGATTACTCGTCATCGATTGGCCGCTTTTTCCAAGTCTGCCACCATGCGCGCGATACGGTCTGCCAGCTTTTCAGTACTCAAGGTTTCCCGCATGCCCTCGACCAGCAGAGCGAAAGCCAGCGGGCCAGGCCGCTGCAGCGGGCGCAGGTCCAGTTGCAACTGCTGCATCTTGGTTAACTGACGGTGTAGTCGTTCGATTTCCAACTCCTCGTTAAGCACCTCATCGCGCGCCTGGCCAAGCAGCAAGTTGCCAGCATCATGCTTGCGGAACACTTCGTAGAACAGGCCGCTGGACGCCTGGATCTGCCGTGTGCTTTTTTGCGCGGCAGGGTACCCACCGAACACCAGCCCGGCGATCTGAGCGATTTCACGAAAACGCCGCAGCGCCATTTCCCCAGCATTCAGGCTGGCCATCACATCCTCCAGCAGGTTGTCGCCGCCAAGCGCATCCGGCAAGCAACCGGCCCAATCCACATCGCTAGGGCTGAGCAGTTCGAAACCGTAGTCGTTCACAGCGATGGATACCGATAACGGCTGCTCTCGGCTCACCCGCCAGGCGATCAGGTTGGCCAGGCCCAGGTTGGCCATGCGCCCGGCGAATGGGTAGAGAAACAGGTGCGAGCCCTGGCGGGTGCTGAGCGTTTCTGCCAATAGGGTGTTGCAGGTTGGCAAGGCTGACCACTGCGCCTGCAACGTGAGCAGGGGCCGTACCGCTTGCATCTCTGGCCCTCGGAACTGTTCCTGTGAGGCAGCATCGAGCTGTTCGACGAGTGCGTCAGCCAGTTCGCTGGACAGTGGCATGCGCCCCCCATTCCAGCGCGCCAGCGCAGCCTTGCGCGAAGTGCTGCGCCGTACATAGGCGGTCATGCCTTCAACCCGCACCAGCTCCAGGATACGGCCGCCGAATACCAGGCTGTCACCGGGCCGCAAGCGGGCGATGAAGGCTTCTTCGACGCTCCCCAGGTGTTTGCCGCCGCCGCCCTTGCTCCAGTATTTGAGCTGCAGGCTGGCCTCGCTGACGATGGTGCCGATACCCATGCGCTGGCGGCGCGCCAGGCGTTCGCTGGCTACCCGCCAGACACCGTCGGGGTGTGCCTCGACGCGCTGGTAATCCGGGTATGCGGTCAAGGCGTGGCCGCCGTGGTTGACGAAGTCCAGCGCCCAGTGCCACTGGCTGTCGCGCAGCTCGCGGAACGCCCAGGTACTGCGCACTTCGGCGAGCAATTGGTCCGGGCGAAAACCACTGCCCAATGCCATGCTCACCAGGTGCTGGACCAGCACGTCCATACACAGGCGTGGCGAGCGACGCGCTTCGATATGCCCCTCAGCCAGTGCTGCCCGGGCTGCGGCGGCCTCGACCAACTCTAGGCTGTGGGTCGGCACCAAGGTGATGCGCGAACGCCGCCCTGGGGCATGGCCAGAGCGACCGGCGCGCTGCATGAGGCGGGCAATGCCTTTGGTCGAGCCGATCTGCAGCACACGTTCCACCGGCAGGAAGTCCACGCCCAGGTCGAGGCTGGAGGTGCAGATCACGGCCTTGAGCGTGCCCTGCTTGAGGCTTTGCTCGACCCAGTCACGTGTTGCCCGGGCCAGCGATGCATGGTGCAAGGCAATCTGCCCGGCCCAGTCGGGGCGGGCATCAAGCAATGCCTGGTACCAGAGTTCGGCCTGGGCGCGGGTGTTGGTGAATACTAGGCTGCTGGTGCTGGCATCGAGTTCATGGGCAACCTGGTCAAGCATTTTCAGCCCCATGTGCCCGGCCCAGGGAAAGCGCTCAATCGCTGTGGGCAGCAAGGTGTCGACCAGCAATTGCTTGTCCTGGCGGCCTTTGACCAATTGGCCGCCACCCGGTAGCAGCACCTCCAGGGCGTGGGACAGGTTGCCTAGAGTCGCTGACAAGCCCCAGGTTACCAGCCCCGGGTGCCATCGACGCAAACGCGCCAATGCCAGTTGCAACTGCACGCCACGCTTGTTGCCGAGCAGTTCATGCCACTCATCCACCACCACCAGGCGCAGGTTAGCGAAGTCTTCAGCCGCCTGAGCTCGGGTCAGCAGCAGTGTCAGGCTTTCTGGTGTGGTGATCAGGGTGCTTGGCAAACGCCGGGCCTGCCGAGCGCGCTCGGCGCTGCCAGTGTCGCCACTGCGCACGCCAACCGTCCAGTCCAAGCCAAGCTCATCCAATGGCGCCTGCAGGGCGCGCGCGGTATCTGCGGCCAGTGCGCGCATTGGGGTGATCCATAACACCTGCAGCGGTGCAGGCTGGCGCCCCTTGGTTGGCTTGGCGAATGCGCGCAGCGCTGCCAGCCATAGCGCGTAGGTTTTGCCTGCCCCGGTGCTGGCATGCAGCAGCCCGGATTCGCCGCGACCTACTGCTGCCCACACCTGGCGCTGAAACGCGAATGGCTTCCAGTTGCGGGCTTTGAACCAGGCATTGGCTAGGTCGGAATGAGCGGGCATGGTGCCGAAGGTCCTGAGAGATCGTGTTCTACAGACCACCGGCCACCAGTATTGGTTTTAATCGATCAATTGGCCAAGAGGTAACCGCTGCGGCACACCTGCTCGCCTGCGACATGGGCAATCACCATGCCTGCTGTGGCCATGCGCCGAACATTGCGCGCATACAGCAGGCCCGGCTGGCTGTTGCGGATTGCGCTCACACGGTCGCTCAACGGGTCAATGACTTCGGCGATCAGTTGCCCTGCCTGCAGATACTGGCCAGGGCGCGCGTGGTACACCAGCAGCCCACCGAGCGGGGCAATCACCGGCTCCACAGCGGCCAGCGGGGTGGCTGGGTGAGGCAGCGCTGGCAGTGGGGCAGGGGTGCCCTGGATGACTTTCGTGTGGGTCAGGTAGTCGAGTATGGCCTGGCTGTCCTGATTGGCCAGCTCATGGGTCACATCCGCCTGGCCGCGCAGCTCCACAGTGACCGCGAGGCTGCCCAGTGGGATCGGGAAGCGCTTGCCAAAGCGCTGTTGCAGTTGCCACCACACCAGGCTGAAACACTCATCAAAAGACTGCCCGCCTGAGTCGGTGGCCAGCAGGCTCGCCTGCGCCCCCAGGTAGCGCGCCAGTGGCTCGACCTGAGGCCAGGCTTCGGGGGTGGTGTAGAGGTGCTCGACTGCCTCGAAATCACAGTGCAGGTCCAGCACCATGTCGGCATCGCACGCCAGACGTTGCAAGGCCAGGCGTTGAGACTGCAGTGGCGTCTGCGCCGTCTGGGCATCCAGGCCGCGACGCAGATACTCGCGTATCAGTGCCCGGTTGTGGGCTGGGTCTTGAGTCAGATGGCCTTCGATCTGGTCACCGATGCTGTCGGAGAGGTCGACGAAGTTGCGGTTGAAGTTCTCCCCGCTTTGCAGCTCGAAACGGCCCAAGGGGGCGTCCAGCATCACCTGCGCCAGGCCAACCGGGTTGGCCACCGGTACCAGGATGATCTCGCCGAGCAGGCGGCCTTGCTGTTCAAGTTCGCTCAGGCGGCGTTTGAGGTGCCAGGCTACGAGCATACCGGGCAGTTCGTCGGCGTGCAGCGAAGCCTGGATATACACCTTCGCCCCCCCTTTTGGGCCGAAGTGGAAGCTGTGCAGTTGGCGGGTGATGCCCGGCACGGGCGAAAGCAGTTCGTGGGTCGAGTGATGCATGGTGGTCCTGGCTGCGTGGCGAAAACGGTCTGCGACACGGGTCGGCAGAAAGATAGAAGCATACTTTCTGCGATAGCGCCTCACCGTGTGCCCTGTTCAGACCAGCAAGGCCTGCAGACTGGCCAGGTCGTCGGCTTCGTCCACCGGCTTGTCCAGGCGCCAGCGCAGCATCCGTGGAAAGCGCACGGCGATGCCGCTCTTGTGGCGTTTGGAGAGTGCAATGCCCTCGAAGCCCAACTCGAATACCAGCGTAGGCTTGACGCTTCGCACTGGCCCGAACGTCTCCACCGTGGTTTTGCGAATGATCGCGTCGACCTTGCGCATTTCCTCGTCGCTAAGCCCGGAGTACGCCTTGGCGAATGGCACCAGGGCCCGGTCGGGAGTGCCGGGTGGCGCATTCCACACAGCGAAGGTGTAGTCGCTGTACAAACTGGCACGGCGGCCATGCCCGCGCTGGGCGTAGATCAGAACCGCATCGACGCTGAACGGGTCGATCTTCCACTTCCACCACAGGCCCATGTCTTTGGTGCGGCCTACGCCGTACAGGGCATCGCGCTGCTTGAGCATCAGGCCCTCGACACCCAGAACACGGGACTGCTCCCGTTGTTGGGCCAGGTCGCCCCAATCGTTACCTTCGAGCAAGGGCGAAAGCAGCAACGGCGCCAGTGGCTGGTCCTGCACCAGACGCTCTAGCTGTTGACGCCGCTCGTGTTGCGGCCGGCTGCGCCAGTCTTCGCCTTGCCATTCCAACAGGTCATAGGCTTGCAGCACTACCGGAGCGTCGGCCAGTAGTTTCTTGCCCAAGGTTTTGCGGCCGATGCGTTGCTGCAGCACCGCGAAGGGTTGCACGGCCGGCACATCAGGGTCGCCAGCGGGCTTCCAGACCAGAATCTCGCCGTCCAGTACTGTGCCGTCAGGTAGGCTTTCAGCCAATGCATGCAGCTCGGGAAAGCGGTCGGTGACCAGCTCTTCGCCGCGTGACCAGATCCACAGCTGGCCCTCACGCTTGACCACCTGGGCACGTATGCCATCCCACTTCCATTCGATCTGCCATTCAGAGGGCGGGCCGAGCTGAGCCTGAAACTCCTCAGCCGGGGCTTGCAGCGGGTGAGCGAGGAAGAACGGATAAGGCTGGCCGCCGCGCTGGCTGTGTTCATCGGCGGATTCTTCAGCGACCAGCTTGTGGTAACTGGTGGCCGTCGGCCGATGGCTGATGTCGGTGTAGCCTACCATTCGCTGAGCGACGCGCTTGGCGTCCAGGCCTGCGAGTTGGGCCAGGGCGCGAGTGACCAGCAATTTGGAAACGCCTACGCGAAAACTGCCCGTGATCAGCTTCAGGCATAGCATCAGGCTAGGGCGGTCCAATTGTGCCCACAAAGGCGGCAGTCGCTGCTGGATGACCTCTGCGGGCAGCCCACGCAAGGGCAGCAGATGAGTTTCGACCCAGTAGGCCAGGCCCTCGTCGCTGCCCTGGCTAGCGTCAGGCAGCAGCAGCGAAATGGCTTCGGCCAAATCGCCTACGGCTTGATAGCTCTCTTCGAACAACCACTCAGGCAAACCGGCCATCGCCGTTGCCAGTTCACGCAGTGTCCGTGTGGGCACCAATTGCCGAGGGCGGCCCCCAGCAAGAAAATACACAGCCCATGCAGCATCTTCGGCAGGCGCCGATGCGAAGTAGTCGCGCAACGCCTCGAGCTTGGCATTGCTGGACGTAGTGGCATCCAGGCGCAGGTAAAGTTCGGCGAATGCTTTCATGCCTCGGGCTCCGTGGCCGGGGTGTCATCCTCTTCGCCATACTCGGTGACGAAAGCCCGAGCATCCAGGCCTTGCTCATTGAGGTAGCGCACCAGCACGTTCACTGAGCCGTGGGTCACCATGACCCGCTCGGCGCCAGTCTGGCCGATGGCCCAGAGCAGCCCTGGCCAGTCGACATGGTCGGACAACACGAAGCCGCGGTCCACACCGCGGCGCCGCCGTGTTCCGCGCAGCAGCATCCAGCCGCTGGCGAAGGCGTCGCTGTAATCGCCGAAACGGCGCATCCACGTGCTGCCAGCGGCCGAAGGTGGCGCCAGCACCAGCGCTTTTTGCATCAGTGGGTCTTTGCGCGGAATGTCGCCGGCATACCGAGTAGGCGGCAGGTACACCCCAGCTTCGCGGTAGACCCGGTTCAGTGGCTCGACAGCGCCATGCACCAGGATCGGGCCGATGTCCGGGTCCAGGCCATGCAGAATCCGCTGCGCCTTGCCGAAGGCATAGCAGAACAACACACTGGCCTTGCCTTGCTCACAATTGCTGCGCCACCAAGCATTGATGCCGGCGAAGATTTCCGCCTGGCTGGGCCAGCGGTAAATGGGCAGGCCGAACGTGGATTCGGTGATGAAGGTATGGCAGCGCACCGGCTCGAAGGCGCTACAGGTGCCATCCGGTTCGACTTTGTAATCGCCCGACGCGACCCACACTTCGCCTTGGTATTCCAGGCGCACCTGCGCCGACCCCAACACGTGGCCGGCCGGGTGCAGGCTTAGGGTGACGCCATGGTGCTGGATGCGCTCACCGTAGGCCAGGGTCTGCAAGTCGATGCCCTGGCCCAAGCGGCTGCGCAGGATGCCCTCACCGGGTGCAGCGGTCAGGTAATGGCTATTGCCCGTGCGGGCATGGTCGCCGTGCCCGTGGGTGATCACGGCGCGCTCGACCGGGCGCCAGGGGTCTATGTAAAAGTCGCCGGGCGGGCAGTACAGGCCTTCGGGGCGGGCGATGACGAGGTCCATGGCATGCCTGTGCTGGTTGTGGGTTACCAGTTAGGAGCTTTGGCCACGGGGGGAAGTTCGTATGGAATTGGCTCACAGCTGCCTGGCCTGGCTAAGGCGGCGGCTGGAGTGCAGCCGGCTGCTCGATCCCTCAGGCGCTGAAGATGCTGAGGCGTGCCCACTGACACGCCTCGCTTTGCGTCATTGTGCTGCAACCCTCAACGCCCCGGCACCAAGGTCAAGCGCTGGCTGCCATAAGCCCGTGCGAAATGCTGCGGCTGCAGCGGCAGGCTCATGAAGCGCCCTTTGAACCAGGCATCCAGGCCGTCGGCGTAGTGCGCGCTGGCCGGGTTGCCGGACTGTCCGCTGCTGGTCAGCACCTGTAGGGGTTCGGCCTGGCTGAAATCGACGATCATTCGTGCCGAAGCCGGCAGGCGCGTGTCGAAATCGCTACCCCAGGCGTATGGGGTCAGGCTCAGCGTGGTGAAGTCGCCACCGGCGGCCAGTGGTGAGTGGCTAAGCGCGTCACCCAGGCCGTGATAAGCGGGCGCCGGCCAGCGATACTGGTGCAGCTTGCCCCATTGCCAGGCGCTTAGGTCGCTGCCCAGTTGCGCGGAGCCAACATCTACCGCAGCTGCCAGGCTGCGGGCGAGGATGGCCGGTTTGTCCTCTTTTTGCGCTGTGCTGCGATCATCCCAGAATGGGCTGTCGTCGCGCCCCAGCAGGTGGTCGGCCTGAGCCGAGTAAGACAATCGGGCATTACTGACGAATGCTTGCCAGGCAGGGCCCGACTCCGGGCCGAGGTCGTCGAGGAAGGTCTGCCGAGTGACTTCCTGAAGGAACAGCTCGTAAAGCGCTGCATCCGCCGAAACCGGGCTCAGGCGGCCATCGAATGCCTTCAGACGAGCAAGCGCGTTACGCGCTTTTTCGCGCTGAGCCGGCGGCAGAGCATCGATGGCCTGCTTGAGCGGCTGGGCCATGCCGGGAGCCTCGAACATCTGCTTGAGCTTGGCGGCCATCAGCGTCACCTGATCATTCTGCATGGCCATCAGGCTGCGCGCGTCGTGTCGGCCGTTGCCGGCCAGCTGGGCCAGGCGCTCTGCACGCTCAGGGTAGTACCAGGTGCTGGACAGCTGCATGCCATAGCCACGGGGCAGGCTGCGCTGGTTGGCGTGGGCGATCCAGCCGGCCGGAGGGTCCTGGTCATAGGGGTGCAGCATCGGGTCGGCATAGCCGTCCCAGTCATAGCGCCCATCCCAGCCTGGCGACGGCAGCAGACCCTGGCCCTCACGGCGGTTGGGGTAGCGGCCGCTGACCTGCCAGCCGATGTGCTCAGGTTCGGCGAAGACGAAGTTCAGGGCAGCGCTGGCCACCTCACGGGTACTGTCGAAGGCACGCTCCACATTCTGTGCCCGGGTCAGGTCGAACAGTGCGTCGAGGCTGCGGTCGCCCTTGAACTGTGGCAGGCTCAGGGCCAGGCCTAGGCTCGGGTTGCCGGCCTGGGGCAGCAGGGTGCCGTGGCGAGTGTCGTACATCACTTCGCGCTGTGGGCGCTGGCCGCGTACGAAGAACGTCTCGCTGCGCGCCCGCGCCGCTAGCCATTTGCCGTCGGCCAGGTAGCTCACCTGGCTGCCGGCATGCCGCAGTTGCTCCAGGTACAGGTCTTGGTTATCGGCCATTACTGCGCTGCTGCTCCAGGCCAGTTTGCCGTTGTAACCGGCCAACACGATGGGAAAGCCCGGCAGAGAAAGGCCCGCGACCTGATACTTGCCCGTGTGGATCTGCACCGGGCTCAAGGCCCAGGTGGCGCGGCTGTCACTGGCCAACAGGCTCTTGCCACTGCGGCTGCGCTGCGGGCCGAGCGCCAGGTTGGCAGACCCAGGGCTGCCGAGCAGGTCGAGGTCGGCGAGTTTCTGGCTGGCTGCCGCCAATGCGGGCAAGCCTGGTAATTGGCTGCCCAGGTTCAGGCCTTTGAGTTTCTCCACCTCGGCGTCAGGCAGAGGTTCGTCCGGTGCGCCGGGCAGCAGCCAAGGCAATTTGGCGCTGCCCACCTTTTGCGCCAGGGTCAGAGCGCTGAGCTCTTCGTGCAAATTCACCGACTGGCTGAAGGCGTAGAGGCTGAAAATCAGTGCCGAATCCTCAGGCTTCCAGTACTCCGCCCGATACCCGGTGCTGGCCAGGTTCGCTGGTAGTTTGTCGCGGTATCGGAACAGGTAGGCATTGACGCCTCGTGCATACACCTCGAAAAAGCGCTTCAAGCGCGGCGAGGCATCGGCGTATTGCTGGGCAGCACGCTGCTTGAGGTTGGCGGCGCGCATCAGGCGGTCGATATCCAGCGCCTCGCTGCCGGCCAACTCTGCCAGGCGGCCTTGGGCCAGCAGGCGCATGGCGAGCATCTGCTCGATGCGATCACCGGCATGCACATAGCCAAGGGTGAACAGGGCATCATGGAAGCTGCTGCTTTCGATCAGCGCTGCACCCATGGCGTTGCGCCGTACCGATACGTTCTGGGCCAGGCCCTTGAGCGGCTGTACCCCCGTGGTTGGCGGCACGCTGTCCTGATAGCCCCCCATCTGGCAGCCGGCCAGGCCGAGCATGCCTAGCAAGGTGGCGGCGGCGGTGAACCGCAGGCGGAAGGGAGGGCGGACGAGGGCGGCCATGACAAGGGCTCCTGCAAGGCGTGGCGAGGTTGGAAAGGCGCTAAGGTAGTGAGCGCGCAGGCGCCGTGCAAGGTGTGCGCAAGCTTTATTTACCAGCGGTCGCTGCAGCGCATTCGGGCAACTGCAGCGACCGGCATTCAAGGTGTCAGGCGCCGTGGCACTTCTTGAACTTCTTCTCGCTGCCGCATGGGCATGGATCGTTGCGACCAACGTCTTTCAGGGCGTTGCGCACCGGCTCCTGGTGGCCGTGGTTGCAGTGCGGGCCGTGCACATGGCCGTGGTCGTGATCATGATGATCGTGACCGTGGTTGCAGTCTGGGCCATGAACATGGGGTTGCTGGGTCATTGCTGGTTACTCCGGTTTGAGATCGCCGGGCATTATCTCACCACTGCGGCGCAAGTGCAGGTCCTGATGGATGATCAGCCCGGTTTCGAGCTCGCCTTGCAGGCGATAATGCAGCGCCTGGTTGCTTTTGAGTAATTTGACCAACGGCTTGAGATGCTGCCATAGATTGGTCCGCGCGGTGATCTTGAACGTGCGCCGTGCGTGCCCGCCAACACTGCGCCAGAGGCTGACATCATCCTGCACCAGCAAAAGGTCGTTCAGCCATACCGAGTAACTGAGGTTGCGGATGAACAGGCGGCTGTCATTGGGGTTGTCGACGCGAAGGTGCAGGACGAACTCCTGTTGCAGCAACCGTGCCTTGACCGTTTCGACCTTGTCCAGGTGTAACTGAGGTTCGCGCCAGTCGTCATCGCCCCAGCTCGCACAGCCTCCCAGCAGCACCAGAAGGACACTTAATAGGAGCAAGCGGCTGGCGGCAATCATGCTCAATTACCGACGTAACTGGCGCAGCATTTCTTGAACTTCTGCCCGCTGGCGCAGGGGCAGGGGTCGTTGCGACCGGCCTTGAGTGCGACGGTGGGGTCGATGAAGTACCAGCGCCCCTCGTGCTGCACGAAAGCGGAGCGTTCTCGGTGTTGATGGTCGCCTTGCAGGTCATGCCAGCGCGCGATGAAGGTCACGAAGGCGTGCTCGGGCTTACCGCCAAGCACTTCAGCGCTCTGCACCTGTAGGCCCAACCAGGTGCTCTGGGCGCTCCAGGCTGCAATCGCATCACGGTCCAGTTCGTCTTGTTGGGCAGGCAGCGTGGTAGCCACCAGGTAGTCGACCAGCCCCAATACATAGGCGCTGTAACGCGAGCGCATCAATGCCTGGGCGTCGGGAGCCGGGGTGCCGGCGTGGTAATGCCCACAGCAAGCCTCGAGCAAATTGCCGCTGCCACACGGGCAAACCGAGACACTCATCATCACCACCAATACTTGCCGAAATTTTCAGGGTTGGCCCAGAACTTGGCGTTGAGCCAGTCCGGGACCTGCTTGTAGTCATGTAGATCATAGGTGAACAAGCTCAAGACCTGCTGGTCACGGCGGAATTTCTCGCTGGCCGACAGTGCCAGGGAGAAGAAATCGGTATCCCGCCAGCCACAGGCGGGTAGGTCGGCCAGTACCGCCACGCGGCTGGCATTGAGGTTGCGAATGCCGCCCAACAATTGCAGGCCCGTGCGTTTGGGCAGGTGCTCCAGGCAGTCCACCAGTACGGCCAGGTCAAAGCGCTGAGCCGCCACCGTTGCCGGCAAGGGCCCTGGCGGGCAGGTTTCGATCGTGACCTGCGGGTGAGCATCGGCAAAGGCGTCCAGGGCTGGGAAGCGGGTGCCCACCAGCAGCAGGCGCTGCGGCGTGAAGCGTTCTAGCAGGGCGGCCAAAGCTTGTTGCGGGGTGCGCTGGGAAAAACCGTCGGTCATTGCCAATCCTCGTTCTAGACACCCAAGACTAGCGGGCCGTTGCCCGTCGGCATAGAGGAAAGTGGCTGCGCAGTGGCTTATTGCTGGCAGGGATGGATAGTGCCGTCTTTACTCCGAAAGATCGGCCTTGAGTCGATTCCCCTAGGAGAAGCTACGAAATGAGCATAGTACGCACAGCGTTACCCTTGGTGTTGCTCACCAGTGTGTTGACTGGTTGCGCAGGTTTGCAAAAAACCGACTGGCCGAAGTGTGCTGCCGTCGGGGGTATCACCGGAGCCGGCCTGGGCGCCATCGAAAGCTCCAGTTGGGCGGGTTGGGGCGCGCTGCTTGGTGGTGGTCTGGCCGCGGGTTATTGCTGGGCTCATGGCGACGGTGACGAGGATGGCGATGGCGTGCCGGACAGCCGCGACAAGTGTCCAGGCACGCCCCGCGGCGTGAAGGTCGATGCCAACGGTTGCCCTCCACCAGCGCCGGCTCCGGTGGTCGAGGAAGTAGTTGTTGTGAAGGAGGAAGTGATCGTCATTCGTGATGTGCACTTCGAGTTCAACTCGTCACGCCTGACGGCTGCTGACAAAGACCGCCTGAATACTGTTGCCACTCGCCTCAAGCAAGAAGCGCCGAGTGCGCGCCTCAGTGTGACCGGCCACACCGATAGCGTGGGCTCGGACGCCTACAACCAGAAACTCTCCGAGCATCGTGCCCATGCGGTAACCGACTACCTGATCGACAGCGGCGTACCGCGCTCAAGCTTCGTATCGGTGGTGGGTGCTGGCGAGACCCAGCCAGTGGCAGACAATGCCACCGCCGAGGGCCGCGCCATGAACCGGCGTACCGAGATCAAGATCCAGCGTTGACCGCCTTGCGCCCGTGCCTCGAAAAGGGGCACGGGCGTTTTCACTCCTGTTATTGGGCCTCAGCCGATGGCTCAGCAGCACTCACCCCGATGCAATAGCGCAGGCAGTGTCGCCATTGCCGAGGGTGCCGGCTTGCGCCAAGGCTGCGCCATTCACAACGACGTGATGCGCTGTTCAACGGACAAGCTGGCGCATGCTGCGTCATTGCAGTTAGTGTTGGTTGCGCGGCTCGCTTGCCAGGGCCGCTTGAGCCTGACAATAAACAGATACGAAGGGGCGGGGTATGAAGTTCATTCTGGGCCTGGGCAAGATCCTGACCGTAGCATTTTGGGGCGTCGTGCTATTCAATCTGATGACGCCGCAACCGGTGCCGTTGAACCTGCTGATCAATGCGCTGGGCATTGTCGTGCTGAGCCTGCACGTTCTTGAGGTGCTGTTTTTCAATGCCAGCTTGCGTGGCCGAAGCCACCGCTGGTTCGATCGGCTGCAGATTCTGCTGACCGGTATCTTTCATGTCATGTCCATTCCCCGTCCGCAGGAGGCGCCTCGCCATGCGTAAATTGATAGTGCTGGCGGCATTGGCCGCGCCCGTGGTCCAGGCCCAGAGCCTGGAGGTTGCCTCCCACTCCATATTGCGCCTGCCCAGCAAGTCGGCCGCGGTGCACCTTGAGCAGTTACGTGTGGCAGATTCTGCCACCTTACTGTTACCGGCCTCGTTGACCGAACTGCGAGTCGACCACCTGCAGTTGGGGCGCGATGCGCGTATTGCCATCGCCCCGGCCGAAGCACCTCTGCTTATCGACGTCGCTAGCGCTGTGCTGGGTGAGGGCAGCGAATTCAGTGCGCCGGGTGCGCCTGGCACCTATGAACGGGCCGCTCGCTCTGGGCGAAGCCTTGAGTTGAAACTGACCGAGGTCGATGCCGAGCGCCTGGCCATCGATGCCCGGGGCGGCGCAGGCGCACCGGGTTACGTGGGCCTGGATGGTGCCAATGGCCAGGCCGGTGGTTGCGCGTGGGGTCAGGCGAGCAGAGGGGCCAACGGCGATGACGGTGGCAATGGGCATGACGGTGCCCCCGGCGGGCATGTCCGGCTGAGCCTACCGCAGGATTTTCCCCAGGATCGCGTTCTGGTTCGATTGGACGGCGGGGCACCGGGTAAGCCAGGTGCCGCAGGTAAACCGGGTAAAGGCGGGGCGAGCAAGGGCTGCCTGGTGTATCGCACCGATGCGGGGGCCAATGGTCGACCGGGCCAGGAGGGGCAGCCCGGGCTGGCCGGCGCGCAGGGTGAGTTGATCCTGCAGCGCTTGTGAACGCCTGCGTGCGCCCGGTTCAGGGCGCGCCAGCCTTTAGGTCATCAGCCGCGAGCTGGCGACCGCGACCACCGCCAGGCCGAGCAGCAGATTCAGGCCCACCAACCGGCGGATACGCCCGAGCACCGCAGCGCCCGCCGGCCAGTTCTCGGCGTGCACTGCCGCCTTGAGCTCGGGCAGCAGCAATGCCTGAATGCGCATGAACAGCGCAAACATCGCTATCGCGCCACCGATCATCACCTGCACGTACTTGGGCGCGGTTTCCAGGCCGCTGAAGCGCATGTGCAACATGCCGATGCCACTTATCGCCAGAATCGCTATTGCTAGCCAGACCCAGACGAAGAAGCGTCGGAAAACTTCCACCCATAGCTTCAACCGGGCAGGCCCCTCAAGGGCTGCGACGGTTGCTGGGCGCAGAACGAGCCAGGCGAAGAACATGCCGCCGACCCAAACCAGGGCGGCAAGTACATGCAGTGCATAGGGCAAGGCAAAGGCAACCATCTGGATCTCCATGCGGCACAAAGGGCAAGAGCGGGGTATGATAGCCGGCCCATGCAAAACACTGAAAATATATCCAGCCCTTCGGGCGCCTGCAGACCATGATCAGCAACGAACTCAAAGCCACCATCCAGGGCGCCTATACGCGTTTTCTCGAAGCCAAGAGCCTCAAGCCGCGTTATGGCCAGCGCCTGATGATCGCCGAAGTGGCCAAAGTGCTCGGCGACATCGCCTGCGACGATGAAGGCCGCCGCGCGGGCGAGCCTGCCGTGGTCGCGGTGGAGGCGGGCACCGGTACCGGCAAGACGGTCGCCTATGCGCTGGCGGCGATCCCGGCTGCCAAGGCCGCCGGCAAACGCCTGGTGATCGCGACCGCAACCGTGGCGCTGCAGGAGCAGATCGTCATCAAGGACCTGCCAGACCTGATGCGCAACAGCGGCCTGAACTTCAGCTTCGCCCTGGCCAAGGGCCGGGGCCGCTACCTGTGCCTGTCCAAACTCGACATCCTGCTGCAAGAAGGCCATGCGCAATCGGCCACTGCGCAGTTGTTCGAAGAAGAAGGCTTCCATATCGAAGTCGACGAGCGCAGCCAGAAGCTGTTCAACAGCATGATCGAGAAGCTCGCTGGCAACCGTTGGGACGGTGACCGCGACAGTTGGTCGGAGGCCATCGAAGACCAGGACTGGGCGCGCCTGACCACCGACCATAGCCAGTGCACTGGCCGTCACTGCCCGAACTTCCAGCAGTGCGTGTTCTACAAGGCCCGCGAAGGTATGGGCAAGGTCGATGTGATCGTCACCAACCACGACATGGTACTGGCGGACCTGGCGCTGGGCGGCGGCGCGGTGCTGCCTGACCCTCGCGACACGCTCTACGTATTCGACGAAGGCCACCACCTGCCAGACAAGGCCATCGGCCATTTCGCCCATTATTCGCGACTGCGCTCCACTGCCGACTGGCTGGAGCAGACCGCCAAGAACCTGACCAAGCTGCTGGCCCAGCATCCGCTGCCGGGCGATTTGGGCAAGTACATCGAGCAGGTCCCGGAGTTGGCGCGGGAGGTGCGTACCCAGCAGCAGTTCATGTTCACCTTGTGCGAGCAGGTTGCCGATTTCCGTCCCAGCGAGGACACCGAAGGCCGCGAGCGCCCGCGCTATCGCTTCGAGGGTGGTGTGGTGCCCGAGCAGATCCGCGAAGTGGGCATCGAATTGAAAAAGGGCTTCGCCCGCCTCAATGACCTGTTCACGCGCCTGGCCGACCTGCTCAAGGAGGGCATGGACGGCGAAGTCAACATCGGCATCGCCAGCCACCAGGCCGAGGAGTGGTACCCGCTGTTCGGCAGCCTGGTCACCCGTGCCCAGGGCAACTGGGAGCTATGGACCGCCTTCACCGCTGAAGACCCGGAGGACAGCCCGCCCATGGCCCGGTGGCTGACCCTGGCCGAAAGCGGAGCCTTGTTCGACATCGAGGTCAATGCCAGCCCGATTCTGGCTGCCGAGATGCTGCGCCGCAGCCTGTGGAGCGTTGCCCATGGCGCGTTGGTGACGTCGGCCACGCTGACCGCGCTGGGCAAGTTCGATCGCTTTCGCATGCGTTCAGGCTTGCCCCGAGATGCGGTTACCTGTGTGGTACCAAGCCCGTTCGTGCACGGCGATGCCGGCTTGCTGCGGGTGCCCGACCTCAAGGCCGACCCGCGTGACGCTGCCGCGCACACCGCGGCGATCATCCGCGAGTTGCCCGGCATCGTGGAGGACGCCCGTGGCGCACTGGTGCTGTTCTCTTCGCGCAAACAGATGCAGGAAGTGTTCGACGGTGTTGACCGCGAATGGCGCAAGCTGGTGCTGATCCAAGGTAACTTGTCCAAGCAGGAAACCCTGAACAAACACAAGGCTCGGGTCGACGACGGCCAGCACAGTGTGCTGTTCGGCCTGGCCAGTTTCGCCGAAGGTGTCGACCTGCCAGGCGCCTACTGTGAGCATGTGGTGATCGCCAAGATACCCTTCGCCGTGCCTGACGACCCGGTCGAGGCAGCGCTGGCCGAATGGATCGAAGCCCGCGGTGGCAACCCGTTCATGGAAATCGCCGTGCCCGATGCTTCGCTGCGCCTGATCCAGGCTTGCGGTCGCCTACTGCGTACCGAGCAGGACCGAGGGGTCATCACCCTGCTGGATCGACGCCTGGTCACGCAGCGTTACGGCAAGGCTATCCTCAATGCGCTACCGCCCTTCCGGCGGGAGATATCCTAAGGGCCGGAGCACGATGCACCGGCCTGTTGTCCATTACTCAGTCGCGGGCTCAAGAGGGCCTGGAAGGAGACCCCCAGCCCTATGATCCGCCGAAGCTTGCCCGTGGTACTCACCCTGTTGTTCAGCACGTCCGCGTGGGCCGGGCAACAAACTTTGTTCAGCTTCGTGCGCCCGGCCTCGGTGGTCAACGTGGCGACCGAGGGGGCCGGCATGCCGCAGTACAATGCCGAGCAGACGGCCGAGGGCGAGGTACTCAGGCGGGTGGTGTTCAGCCCGGTCGAGCGGCCAACCTTGCGCTTGAGCCCGCAGAGCGGTGTGTGGGACTGGTCGACAGGGCGGTTTCTGACCCTGCGTATGCAAAGCGCCCAAGACTGGGCCTTGACCGTGGATGTGACCATCGTTGGCAGCGATGGGCGCAAACTGACCAGCCGTATCGACCTGCCGGCAGGCCCTGCGCAAACCGTGATGGTGCCGCTTACGGCCAGTTCGCCGTTGAGCCAGGGCATGCGTGCCGGCCCGCCCATGCCGTGGGTCTACGAAGGGCAGCGGTTACTGTTGACCAGCAGCGCCGGGGAGCTCGACCTCAAACAGGTGGCCGCTGTCAGCCTGACCATCCCCAACCCGAAGGTGGCGCAGAACCTGCTGATCGAAAAGGTAGGGCTCCAGGATGATGACGTGGCCTTTCAGGCTGCCTACCGCGAGCTGATAGACGCCTATGGGCAATCCACCCGAGGCCAATGGCCCGAAAAAATCACTCAAGACGATCAACTCAAGGCCGCTGACGCCCGCGAACAGCAACAGCTCAAGGTTTGGCTGGCCGAGCGCGAGAAACAGCAACTCGATAGCTACGGCGGTGTGCTCGGTGGGCCTGCATTCGAAGCCCAAGGGTTCTTCCGCACGCAAAAACGCGATGGCCGCTGGTACCTGGTGACGCCCGAGGGGCATCCGTTCTTCTCGCTGGGGGTCAATGCCGTGGCTGCCGATGGTGGGCGCACCTACGTTGCCGGTCGCGAAGCCATGTTCAAGGGTTTGCCAGCCGATGGCGACACGCTGGCGGCGTTTTATGGTGAGGGCAACAATGACGATGGCAACGCTTCGTCCATCGGGCGCAGCTTCAAGCAGGGCCGCTGGTTCGACTTCTACGCCGCCAACCTGCAGCGCACCTACGGCAAACCCTGCCCGCCTGCAGGCACCGAGCAAGCCGCCGCGCCATGTCCTGCACCGCAACTGGATGCCGAGCGTTGGCAGGCCCACACGCTGGACCGCTTACAGGCCTGGGGCTTCAACACGTTAGGCAACTGGAGCGACCCAGGCATCGGCCTGGTCAAGCGCATGCCTTACACCTTGCCGCTGTCGATTGTTGGCGACTATGCAAGCATCAGCACGGGCATGGACTGGTGGGGCCGCATGCCCGATCCGTTCGACCCGCGCTTTGCCATGGCCACCGAGCGTGCTGTGGCGATCGCCACACGCGATCACCGAGACGATCCTTGGCTAATAGGCTACTTCGCCGATAACGAACTGGCCTGGGCTGCGCCAGGCAACGACCCAAGGGCCCGGTATGGCCTGGCCTACGGTACGTTGCGCCTGACCACCGACGTGCCGGCCAAGCGCGCGTTTCTCAAGCAGTTGCGCGACAAGTACCGTAATCAACAAGGGCTGTCCAAGGCTTGGGGCATCGAGTTGCAAGCCTGGGAGTTGATGGAAGACCCAGGCTTCGAGGCGCCATTGCCCGATCCTGAGCATCCGGAGATCGAGCGTGACTACCAGTACTTCCAGCAGGTATTCGCCGAAACCTATTTCAAGACCATTTCCGATGCGCTGAAGTGGCATGCGCCCAACCACTTACTGCTGGGCGGTCGCTATGCCGTGAGCACGCCCGAAGCCGTCAAAGCCTGCGCCGAATTCTGCGATGTGCTGAGTTTCAATTTCTATACCCTTAAACCCGAAGATGGCTATGACTTCGCAAAGCTTGCCGAACTCGACAAGCCGGTACTGGTGTCGGAGTTTCAGTTTGGCTCCCGCGATCGCGGGCCGTTCTGGCCAGGGCCAGTTGAAGTGGCAAGGGAAGAAGACCGGGGGCCAGCCTATGGCAACTTCCTCAAGGCCGCTCTGGCGCAACCGATGATCGTCGGCGCACATTGGTTTCAATACCTCGATCAGCCAGCCAGCGGGCGCTTGCTCGATGGGGAAAATGGCCATCTGGGCTTGGTTGCAATCACTGATGTTGCATACCCAGGTTTCGTAGAGGCCGTGCGCAAGAGCAACCTTCAGGCCATTGGTCAGTTGCGCGCAGAGGCGCAGCAAAAAGCCCCGTAAATCTCAAAGCGGGGCATGCAATGCCTCTGGCGCCGATGAAACGGTTATCTGGGGGCAGGCCGCTGGGCCTTGCCCAGTAGGCAAAACGGCCAACTACTGAAACAATGCACGCCCTTGTCGGCAAGATGTACGGAGAACAGTGGGTGCAGATCCAGGGTCACTATGAGCTGAAGTTCGAAGCCGTGCGCGAGGCATTCGCCGCGTTGTTCGAGGATTCTCAAGAGCGTGGAGCGGCGCTGTGCATCCAGGTCGGTGGCCAGACTGTGGTCGACCTCTGGGCCGGCAGCGCCGACAAGGATGGCCAGCAGGCTTGGCACAGCGATACCATCGCCAACCTGTTCTCCTGCACCAAGACGTTCACCGCCGTCACCGCGCTGCAGTTGGTCGCAGAGGGCAAGCTTGAGCTGGACGCCCCAGTCGCGCGCTATTGGCCAGAGTTCGCTCAGGCCGGCAAGCAGCATATCACCCTGCGTCAGCTGCTCAGCCACCGTGCCGGCCTGCCGGCCATACGCGAGCTGCTACCGGCGCAGGCCCTCTACGACTGGCAGGCCATGGTTGACGCCCTGGCTGCCGAAACGCCCTGGTGGACACCCGGCACGGAACACGGTTATGCCGCCATCACCTATGGCTGGCTGGTCGGGGAATTGATCCGCCGTGTCGATGGCCGTGGCCCTGGGGAGTCGATCGTCGCGCGCACCGCCCGGCCGCTAGGCCTGGACTTCCACATTGGCCTTGCCGACGAGGAGTTCCACCGCGTGGCGCATATCGCCCGGGGCAAGGGCAATGCAGGCGATGCTGCGGCCCAGCGCCTGCTGCAGGTCACCCTGCGTGAGCCAGAGGCGTTGTCGACCCGCGCCTTCACCAATCCGCCGGCAATCCTTACCAGCACCAACAAGCCTGAGTGGCGGCGCATGCAGCAGCCAGCGGCCAATGGCCATGGCAATGCGCGCAGTCTGGCCGGGTTTTATACGGGCCTACTCGACGGCAGCCTGCTCGAATCCGAGCTGCTCAACGAGCTCACTCGCGAGCATAGCCTGGGCCAGGACCGCACCCTGCTGACCCAGACCCGTTTCGGTCTTGGCTGCATGCTCGATCAGCCTGAGGTGGCCAATGCCACCTTCGGCCTCGGTGCCCGTGCCTTCGGTCATCCAGGTGCTGGGGGCTCGGTGGGCTTCGCCGACCCGGAGCATGATGTGGCCTTTGGCTTCGTGGTCAACACCTTGGGCCCCTATGTGCTGATGGACCCCAGAGCCCAGCAGCTGGTGCGGGTGCTCGGCAATTGCCTTTGATCGGGTAACACGGGTGTTAAGCCATCCCTTTGACTATCCTCAATGCCACCGCCCCCTGTGCGTGGGCAAAATATCTTTCAATTTCATGGTGTATCGCTGATGTCTTCACATAAAACCTTAGCTCTCGCACTGTGCCTGACCGCAATGACCGGTTGTGCCAGCCATTCTCAGGACGGCGCCAAGGATGGCAGCAGCAGCTGGTGGCCGTTCGGTTCGGACAAGGTTGCCGACAAGGAAGTGAAGGCAGCGGTGACTGAAAACGTCGCCAAGGCTGATGCCAAGTCTGACAGCGCCAGCCGCTGGTGGTGGCCGTTTGGTGGTGACGACAAGCAGGCCAAAGGGCCAGTTGTGCCAAAAATCGATGAAAAAGCCACTCAGGCCTGGCTGGATCAGTACGAGCCCAAGCTGCGTGAAGCGGTCAAGGACAGCAAGCTGGAGTTGGAGCGCCGTGACAACGTGCTGGTGGTGATCATCCCAGTGGACGGCTCGTACAACCCAGACCGCCCGAACATGCTGCTGCCGCTGACCTTGTCGCCGATCACCCGGGTGGCCAAGGCTGTCGAGGGCGATGCCAAGACTGCGGTGCTGGTGCTAGGCCATGCTGACAGCAGCGGCGCTGCTGCTGCCAACCAAAAGCTGAGCCTGGAGCGTGCCGCTTCGGTATCGGCCATCTTCCGCCTGAGCGGCCTGCAGCGTGACCGCCTGTCGCTCAAAGGGATGGGTTCGGTGATGCCGCGTGCTGCCAACGACAGTGCCGAAGGACGTGCCCTGAACCGTCGGGTTGAAATGCTCTTCACCCCGCAGAACACCATGCTTGCCTTGCTGGCCAAGTACCAACAGTCAGCGCCAGTGGCCACCCCGGCGACCTTGGTCGCGGTACAGGATGCCAAAGCGCCAGCTGCCAAGCCTGCTGAAACCAAGAAGGCGGCGGCCAAGCCTGTCGCCAAGAAGGCGGCTGCCAAACCGGCGACCAAGGCCACAGCCAAGAAAAAAGCCACATCGGCCAAGCCTGCCGCCAAGAAAGCTGCTACCGCTGACAAAAAGGTAGCCGCCAATACCTCTGCGAAGACCAACTGATCGCCAAGGAAGCGCAGCCATGACCCAATCTTTGGCCGATATGCGCCGCGATTACACCCGCGATGGCCTGGCAGAAGCCCAGGCCCCGGGTGAGCCGTTCGCGCTGTTCCACCAGTGGTTTGCCGATGCAGTCAAAACCGAGCAACCTCCGGTGGAGGCCAACGCCTTGACCCTCGCCACCGTCGATGCCGAAGGCCGCCCGCATTGCCGGGTGCTGCTGCTCAAGGGCCTTGATGACCGTGGCTTTACCTTTTTCACCAACTATGACAGCGCCAAGGGCCAACAACTGCTGGCCAATCCATTCGCGGCCATGACCTTCTTCTGGCCAGCGCTGGAACGCCAGGTGCGGGTTGAAGGGCGGGTAGAAAAGGTCACGGCCAAGGAGTCGGATGACTACTATCAGGTGCGCCCCCTGGGAAGTCGCCTGGGTGCCTGGGCTTCGCCGCAGAGCCGGGTGATTGCCGACCGTCAGGAACTCGAGGGGCTGGTCAAGGCAGCCGAGGCACGGTTCTCCCAGACCCAACCGCATTGCCCGGAACATTGGGGCGGCTACCGGTTGTTACCCGAGCGGGTGGAGTTCTGGCAAGGCCGTGCCAGCCGCCTGCATGACCGCTTGAACTACCGACTGGTCGATGGCCAATGGTTGCGCGAGCGACTCGCGCCATGACTGACAGGGGCCGCATTAGCGGCCCTTGGTTTTTCTGTGGGCACCGTGCTGCATACGACGATGCAGTAATCAGTGGCTATCCTTGGTCTGAGCTGTAACGTCGGCATTACTGCCGACCGAAGGCTGTACAGGGCCTGAATGGAAATACTTTTTTTACCTGCGCGCCGTGACAGCCGTCTATGCGCAGCGTCTAATGGACACCTGTTTTCTGGAGATTGTACCCATGCGTAAATCCGCTTTGCTGGTGGCGACTTTTACCGCCATGTCGCTGCTTCTCGGTGGCTGTGCCTCGAGCTTGACTGGTGACAGCTACTCCCGTGATGAAGCCCGTCGCGTGCAGACCGTACGCATGGGTACCATCGAATCCCTGCGCCCGGTGAAGATCGAAGGCACCAAGACGCCGATCGGCGGTGGCGCTGGCGCAATCGTAGGTGGTGTTGCCGGCAGTGCAGTCGGCGGTGGCCGTGGCAGCATTGTCGCTGCCGTGATCGGTGCCGTAGCTGGTGGTTTGGCGGGCTCTGCCGCCGAAGAAGGCCTGACCCGTACCCAGGGTGTGGAGATCACCGTCCGTGAAGATGATGGCAGCATGCGTGCCTACGTGCAGGCCGTGCAGGAGAATGAAATCTTCCGTGTCGGCGACCGCGTCCGCATCATGACCGTGGACGGCACCAGCCGCGTCACGCACTGACTGGCGCTTGAAACGCAAAACCCCGAACCGGCGTGAGCTGTTCGGGGTTTTTGGTTTTCTGGGCCGGCCTGTTCGCGGCTAAACCCGCTCCTACAGGGTTTGGGCAGGCTGCGGGTTCATCCGTGAACCGGCCTGGCCTGGCCGCACGGGTCAGAGCCCGAGAATATCCCGCGCTACTGCCTCGGCAATGCGGATACCATCTACACCGGCCGAAAGAATCCCCCCGGCATAACCTGCGCCTTCGCCTGCCGGGAACAGCCCCTTGAGGTTCAGGCTTTGCAGGTCCGCACCACGGGTGATGCGCAGCGGCGACGAGGTGCGGGTTTCGATGCCGGTCAACACTGCGTCGTGCAGGTTGTAGCCTTTGATCTGGCGGTCGAATGCGGGCAGTGCCTCGCGGATCGCTTCGATGGCGAAGTCCGGTAGGCTTGGCGCGAGGTCACCCAGGGTTACGCCTGGTTTGTAAGACGGCTCGACGCTGCCCAGGGCCGTGGACGGTTTGCCCGCCACGAAGTCACCTACCAGCTGAGCCGGCGCTTGATAGTTACTGCCACCCATGACGTAGGCATGGGCTTCCAGGCGTTCCTGCAACTCGATGCCTGCCAGTGGCCCGCCCGGATAGTCGCGCTCGGGGTCGATCCCGACGACGATGCCGGAGTTGGCATTGCGCTCGTTACGCGAGTACTGGCTCATGCCGTTGGTGACCACGCGCCCCGGTTCGCTGGTGGCAGCTACCACGGTGCCGCCTGGGCACATGCAGAAGCTGTAGACCGAGCGGCCGTTCTTGGCGTGGTACACCAGCTTGTAGTCAGCGGCGCCCAGCTTAGGGTGGCCGGCGTACCTGCCCAGGCGCGCTTTGTCGATCAGCGTCTGCGGGTGCTCGATACGGAAACCGACCGAGAACGGCTTGGCCTCCATGTACACCCCTCTGGCGTGCAGCATGCGGAAGGTGTCACGGGCGCTGTGGCCCAAGGCCAAAACCACATGGCGCGAATGCAGTTGTTCACCGCTCTGGAGCACAACGCCAGTCACCTGACCGTCTTCGATCAGCAGGTCGGTGACCTTTTCCTGGAAACGCACTTCGGCGCCGAGGGCTATCATGTCCTGGCGCATCTGCTCGACCATGCCGGTCAGGCGGAAGGTACCGATGTGCGGCTTGTTGATGTACAGGATCTCGTCCGGCGCGCCGGCCTTGACGAACTCTTCCAGCACCTTGCGACCGTGGTGCTGCGGGTCTTTGATCTGGCTGTAGAGCTTGCCGTCGGAGAAGGTCCCGGCGCCGCCTTCGCCAAATTGCACGTTGGACTCAGGGTTGAGCACACTTTTGCGCCACAGGCCCCAGGTGTCCTTGGTGCGCTGGCGCACCTCTTTGCCACGTTCGAGAATGATCGGCTTGAAGCCCATCTGCGCCAGCAGCAGGCCGGCGAAGATGCCGCAGGGGCCAAAACCGACCACGATCGGGCGTTGCTGCAAATCGGCTGGGGCTTGGCCAACGAACTTGTAGGTGACATCCGGTGCCACGCCGATATTGCGATCATCGGCGAACTTGCTGAGCAGCTCGGCTTCGTTGCTGGCTTCAAGGTCAATGGTGTAGATGAACAGCAGCTCGCTGTTCTTCTTGCGCGCATCGTAACTGCGCTTGAACAGGTTGAAGCTCAGCAGTTGCTCGTCGCTGATGCCCAGGCGCTGGACGATGGCCTCACGCAGGGCTTCGTCGGGATGGTCCAGGGGCAGCTTCAGTTCGGTGATTCGTAGCATGGCAGGGTCCAGTATCCCGGCCATGGGCGGCCGGCGGCTTTACACAAACCGCCAAGTATAAGCTGTTAGCCGCCATGACTGGCAGGATAAAACGTGCCCGGTGATCAGTTGTCCCGTGCGCCACCGTAGTAACCGCAGCCTTGCAGGGTCTGGCCGTCGATACGCAGCTCAGCGCGCAGGTGACGCACGGCGCCCGTCGCACCATCGACGCATCGCTGCGGGGCGACCCACAGTTCCACGCGCTGGCCGTTGGCCTCACTGCTCAGGGTCAGGCCGCCGCCGGGTACTTCTTCTTCGAGGAATGGCAACGGCAGTGGCTCCTTGCCTGTGCGGTTGAGCACCATGCCTTTACCGCTGGCCTTGATGTCCCAGTCAGGTTCGTGGCCGCTGGCTCGCAGGGTCAACTGCTTGAAGTTGGGGTCATCGCACGCGCGGGTGGACGATTCCAGACGGTACAGCCGGCTGACCTGTAACTGGCCATCATTATCGGCCTGCTTGCTGCCGGTCAGGCGCCCGCGCACATCGCCGAACAATTTGGCGTTGGCGTCCTTGGCCAGGTTGACGGACTCTTGGAGGATGCCGGTGCCGGCCACGTCGTTGACCACAAAACGGCGGCTTTCGCCACACGGCTTGAACAACAGCCGCCCACCGCCCGCGCTCAGTTCGCCCTGCATGCGGGTGGTGCCGATGTTTGGGTCACGTGGCTGTTCGGCCAGCATCTGGCAGCCAGCGAACATCGGTAGCAGTGCACTGAGCAGCAGGGTTGGGGTGACGCGCATGGGAGTGGGCTCCGGAGAATCTTTGCCAAAGAGCTGGCCACGTTACTCAGGCTTGCGGCGGATCTCAAGTTAATGGTGGCCTGTTCCGGCTTCTTTGCCGGTGAACCCGCTCCTGCAGGGGCCGCAGCAACTGTGGGTGCGGGTTTATCGGCAGTCAGGCCAATACATTCGGTGCGAACCAGGCAGAAAAAAGGGCCAGTAAATGGCCCTTTTGGGATCAACCCCCGAGGTACGCGTCGCGCACCTTCGGGTCGGTCAGCAGTGCCTCGCCGGTGCCTTGCATCACCACCCGGCCGTTTTCCAGCACATACGCCCGGTCAGCGACCTTCAGTGCCTGGTTGGCGTTCTGCTCCACCAGGAACACCGTCACGCCGTCGCGGCGTAGCTGTTCGATGATGTCGAAGATCTGCTGGATGATGATCGGCGCCAAGCCCAAAGAAGGCTCGTCGAGCAGCAGTAGCTTGGGCTTGCTCATGAGCGCCCGGCCGATGGCCAGCATTTGCTGCTCGCCGCCGGACATGGTGCCGCCACGCTGCAAGTAACGCTCTTTCAGGCGCGGGAACAGTTGCAGGACCTTGTCCAGTTGCTCTTGGTAATCGCCCTTGTCGGTGAAGAAACCACCCATGGCCAGGTTTTCCTCGACGGTCAGGCGAGCGAACACGCGGCGGCCTTCAGGCACCACCGCGATGCTTTTGCGCATGATGTGCGAGGATGGCTGGCCGACCAGTTCCTCACCCAGGTATTTGATGCTGCCGCTGTGGGCCTGAGGCGAGCCGCACAAGGTCATCAACAGGGTTGATTTACCCGCACCGTTGGCACCGATCAGGGTGACGATCTCGCCTTGGTTGATTTCCACGTTGACGCTGTGCAGTGCCTGGATCTTGCCGTAGAAGGTGGAGACGTTTTCGAACTTCAGCATTTACGCTTCCCCCAGGTAGGCTTTGATCACTTCAGGGTTGTCGCGGATCTCCTGCGGCGTGCCATGGGCCAGGGGTGTGCCCTGATTGATCACCACGATGTGGTCAGAGATGCTCATCACCAGCTTCATGTCGTGCTCGATCAGCAGGACCGTGACATTGTGCGACTCGCGCAGGTAGGCGATGAGCGCCTTGAGGTCGTCGGTTTCCTTCGGGTTCAGGCCCGCAGCCGGTTCGTCAAGCATGATAATCCGTGGCTGGGTCATCATGCAGCGGGCGATTTCCAGGCGGCGCTGCTGGCCGTAGGCGAGGGTGCCTGCGGTACGGTTGGCGAATTCGGTCAGGTTGACCTTCTCCAACCAGTATTGCGCGCGCTCCATGGCCTCCTTCTCGCTGCGGCGGAAGCTCGGGGTCTTGAACAGGCCTGCGAAGAAGTTGGTGTTCAGGTGGCGGTGCTGGGCGATCAGCAGGTTTTCCAGTGCAGTCATTTCCTTGAACAGGCGTACGTTCTGGAAGGTCCGCACCACGCCCCTGCGGGCAATCTGATGGCCGGCCAGGCCTTGGATAGGCTGGCCGTCGAGCAGAATGGTACCGCCGCTTGGCTTGTAGAAGCCGGTCAGGCAGTTGAACACCGTGGTTTTGCCAGCGCCGTTCGGGCCGATCAACGCCACGACCTGTTTTTCCTTGACGGTCAGGCCCACGCCGTTGACCGCCAACAAGCCGCCGAAGCGCATGCTAAGGCCGCTGACTTGCAGAATTTCGCGGCTCATCGACGCAGCTCCATGTGGGGGCGTTGCATTGGCAGCAGGCCTTGCGGACGCCAGATCATCATCAACACCATCAGCGCACCGAACATCAGCATTCGGTATTCGCTGAACTCTCGCATCAGCTCAGGCAGCAGGATCATCACGATGGCCGCGAGAATCACGCCCAGTTGTGAGCCCATGCCGCCGAGCACGACGATGGCGAGGATGATCGCCGACTCGATGAACGTGAACGACTCGGGGGTCACCAGGCCTTGGCGTGCAGCGAAGAAGCTACCGGCAAACCCTGCGAAGCAGGCACCCAGGGTGAACGCCGAAAGCTTGATCACGGTCGGGTTCAGGCCCAGCGCGCGGCAGGCGATCTCGTCCTCGCGCAGCGCCTCCCAGGCACGGCCGATAGGCATGCGCAGCAGGCGGTTGATGACAAACAGCGCCAACAGCGCCAGCAGCAAGGCAACCAGGTAGAGGAAGATGACCTTGTTGATCGAGTTGTATTGCAACCCGAAGAACTCGTGGAAGGTCTGCATCCCCTCGGCAGCCCGGCGCTCGAAGGTCAGGCCGAAGAGCTCCGGTTTCGGGATGTTGCTGATGCCGTTGGGGCCGCCTGTCCAGTCGGTGAGGTTGCGCAGGAACAAACGGATGATTTCGCCAAAGCCCAGGGTCACGATCGCCAGATAGTCACCGCGCAGGCGCAGCACCGGGAAGCCCAGCAGGAAGCCGAAGGTGGCCGCCATGAGGCCGGCGATCGGCAGGCAGACCCAGAAGCTCCAGCCCAGGTAGTGCGAGAGCATCGCGTAGCTGTAGGCGCCTACGGCGTAGAACCCCACATAGCCAAGGTCCAGCAGGCCAGCCAGGCCGACCACGATGTTCAGGCCCAGGCCCAGCAACACGTAGATCAGGATCAGCGTGGCGATGTCGACGGCGCCGCGCGACCCGAAGAACGGCCACACCAATGCCACGATGATCAAGCCAATGATCACATAGCGCTGGGTTTTCGGCAGCGTCAGGTAGTTGCTGACGGCTGGCGGGATCAGTTTGCGCTCCGAGCGACGCCCCATCACCGCGTTCCACTGCTTGTCGAACAGCACGCGCAGGAACATCAACACCGAACATACGGCGATGATACTGATGGTGAACGAGCCCTGGCTATGCACCACCAGGCTGATACCGTCGATGCTCAGTTTAAGGCCCAGTACCGGGAAGGCCACGGCCCAGACCAGCAAGGCGCTGAATAACGCCTGTTTGATATTTCTGTTCATACTTTTTCAACCTCCGGGCGGCCCAGGATGCCGGTCGGCCGGAACAGCAGGACAAGAACCAACAAGCCGAATGCCACCACGTCCTTGTACTGGTCGCCGAAAATATCGGCACCGAAGGCTTCGGCCACGCCCAACACCAGCCCGCCGAGCATGGCGCCCGGAATACTGCCGATGCCGCCCAGTACCGCCGCGGTGAAGGCCTTCAGGCCCACCAGGAAACCGGCGTTGGGGTTGATTACCCCGTACTGCATGCTTAGCAGCACGGCCGCCACCGCCGCCAGGGCGGCGCCGATGACGAAGGTCAGGGCAATGATGTTGTTGGTATTGATGCCCAGCAGGTTAGCCATCTTGATGTCCTCGGCGCAGGCGCGGCAGGCGCGACCCAGGCGGGAACGTGAGATGAACAGGGTCAGGCAGGTCATGGCTACCAGGGTGACCACGAACACCAGGATCTGCATGTAGGAAACCAGAACTTCCTCCGCACCCCCTGGCCCGAAGGAGAAGCTTCCTGGGATCAGGTTGGGAATGGATTTGTCCTTGGAGTCTTGCGACAGCAAGACCGTGTTCTGCAGGAAGATCGACATGCCGATGGCAGAAATCAGCGGAATCAGGCGGTTGCTGTTGCGCAGGGGGCGGTAGGCAACCCGTTCGATGCTGTAGCCATAGGCACTGGTGACGCAGATCGTCGCGACGAAGGCGACGGTCATCAGGATCGGCAGCGAATGGATACCCATCATGGCCAGCCCTGCCAGGGCGATGAAGGCCACGTAGGAACCGATCATATACACCTCGCCGTGGGCGAAGTTGATCATGCCGATGATGCCATACACCATCGTGTAGCCGATGGCGATCAAGGCATAGGTGCTGCCGATGGTCAATCCATTAACCAGTTGTTGGAAGAAATGGTAGATCTCAGGCATTACAGCGCTCCTAAAAACCTGATTTGCATTTCGCTGGCAGGGGTACGGCCAGGAAACCGCGGGTGACGGTTTTAAGATTTTCAGGTGAGCCCGCCCCCGGATCGCGGGGATCGAGCCCATGAACCTCGTAAAACAAAGCCCACTGCTCGCACAGTGGGCTTTTACGGTCAGCTATTAGTCACGCAGTTACTGAGGGGAGACTTCGGTCTTCGGCTTGCCGAAGTGCCATTCGTAGACCACGAACTTGAAGTCTTTGAGGTCGCCCTTTTCGTCGAACGACAGCTCGCCGGTCGGGGTCTTGAACGAACCTGCGTGGATGGCAGCTGCCACCTTGTCGGTGTCTTCGGACTTGGCCGCTTCAATACCTTTGGCGATCAGCTCCACAGCCGAGTAGGCCGGGAACACGAACGGGCCGCTTGGATCTTTGCCGTCGGCCTTGATGGCGTCGACGATGGCCTTGTTTTCCGGGTCTGCATCGAACGACTTCGGCAGGGTGACCAGCAGGCCTTCGGAGGCATTCTGGGCGATCTGCGAGATGGAATCGTTACCCACGCCTTCCGGGCCCATGAACTTGGCCTTCAGGCCTTTTTCCTGGGACTGGCGCAGGATCAAGCCCAGCTCTGGGTGGTAGCCGCCGTAGTAGACGAAGTCGACGTTGTTTTGCTTGAGCTTCTGGATGATCGAGGAAAAGTCTTTGTCGCCAGCGTTCAGGCCTTCGAACACGGCAACCTTGACGCCTTTCTTCTCCAGGGTCTGCTTGACCGCGGTGGCGATGCCCTCGCCGTACTGCTGCTTGTCGTGCAGCACCGCGACCACTTTCGGTTTCACGTAGTCGGCGATGTAGTTGCCGGCCGCCGGGCCTTGGGCGCTGTCCAGGCCAATTGTACGGAAGATCATCTTGTAGCCACGGGCGGTGATGTCCGGCGAGGTGGCCGCTGGCGTGATCATGATGACGCCTTCGTCTTCATAGACGTCGGACGCAGGTTGGGTGGAACTGGAGCACAGGTGACCGACCACGAACTTGACGCCGTCGTTGACCACTTTGTTGGCGACGGCCACGGCCTGTTTAGGGTCGCAGGCGTCGTCGTATTCCACGGCTACGAGTTGCTTGCCATCCACGCCGCCCTTGGCGTTGATGTCCTTGATAGCTTGTTTCGCGCCGATGAACTGCATGTCGCCGTACTGGGTCACAGGCCCGGTCTTAGGACCGGCAATGCCGATTTTGATGGTATCGGCGGCAAACGAATGGCTGGCTACCCCGGCCAGTACCATTGCGGCGAACAGCTTGGAAATCTTGATCATAGTGCTCCACTCATTCTGTTGTAATTCTTATAGTCCTGGCGGCCAGGGCTACAGACCGGGCGGGCATTGCGATATGGCCACGCCATACTGCATGCCCACCTTCCCCCGGAACATGTCCCGGAACTGTACCGGTACAGTGTAGAGCGCTGTTTACGCGCTTGAAAAGCGGGCAAAAAGTGCCTGTTCCACGGGTTGTCGCATGATCGACACAAAGATACAGAAAAGCGCCATCACTTTGCCTGCATCCTCTGCTCTACCCCTCAGTTTCAGAGCCAATCGACCAAATTACATATTTGAAACCGGGTTTTTCTGCAAAAATGCCGGCCTTTTTAATTGGCCGAATTTGCGGGTAAAACCCATGACTGATGACACAAGCACCCTCTATGCCAAACTGCTGGGTGAGACGGCGACAATCGAGTGGAAAGCTTTGGAGCGTTTCTGGGCCAAAGGTGACCTGATTTGGGTCGACCCCGGGCTCGACCTCATCGAGGTGGCTACAGCAATGGCCGAGAATCGCAGCGAAATCGTCGCCAAGTGGCGTAGTGCTGGCACTGTTGGGCCGGTCACCGCAGAGCAAGCGCTCGACCTGCAAAGCCGCGATCCAGAGATCTGGGCCGTGGTCGTTTCACCGTTCATCGTAATTCAGGTGAAACAATAAGAATAACGATGCCTCGTTTCAGTGCTTGAAAATACACAAACGCCCCAGTTTGGTGCTTATTGACGCTCACGTAAGGTGGAAGTAAGTAACAACGGCCGAGTGATTCGGCGGGGCGGTAACAGTTTACGGCATGCGTAATGCTGCCACCTTTCCATCCTCTGCCAGGAGTCGTTCATGAGTGCTGCACTGCCTTCGCTTGGGTTTGCCGGTATCGGCCTGATGGGCTTGCCAATGTGCCGGCGTCTGTTGGCCGCCGGTTTTGGCCTGACGGTCTGGAACCGTAGCCCGGAAAAGTGCGATGCGTTGGTGGGCGCAGGCGCGCGCTTGGCCGCCAGCCCCGCCGATTTGTGCCGTGAAAGCGATATTGTGCTGCTGTGCCTGGCCGACACAGCGGTGGTGCGCGAGGTGGTGTTCGGCGAGCAAGGCATCGCCCAGGGCGGGCGCAGCGGGCAACTGCTGGTTGACTTGTCGAGCCTGGAGCCTACAGCTACCCGGGAAATGGCTGCCGAACTGGCTGCCCTGTGCGGTATGGCTTGGTTGGATGCCCCCGTATCTGGCGGCACGCCAGGGGCTGAGGCTGGTACGCTGGCGATCATGGTGGGTGGCGAAGCTTCTGACTTGCAGCGTGCGCTGCCGATCCTGCAGGTACTTGGGCAACGGGTGACGCACATGGGCGGGGTAGGGGCAGGGCAGGTGACCAAGGCCTGCAATCAGATGATCGTGGCATGCAACGCGTTGGTGATCGCTGAGGTGGTTGCCCTGGCAGAGCAGTCCGGTGTTGACGCGACTTTGATCGCGCAAGCCCTGGCCGGTGGATTTGCCGATTCCAAGCCGCTGCAGATCCTGGCCCCACAGATGGCCGAAAGCCGTTTCGAACCGATCAAGTGGCACGTACGCACGTTGCTCAAAGACCTTGACGGAGCAGTAAAGCTTTCCCGGGAACAGGGCACGGCAACGCCGCTCAGCGGCCTCGCCGCGCAGTTGATGCGCCTGCACGGTAGCCAAGGGTATCTGCAAAAAGATCCGGCGACCCTTGTAGAGCTATATCGCAACAGGGAGTGAATGCTGGGGCTTGGCGCTCGAGCTGGTCGAGCATTGGCCGCAGTTCGCTCATGGGTACGGGGCGGCTGAGTAAGTAGCCCTGCAGGTAGTCGCAGCCATTTTCGGCCAGAAACTCGTATTGCTCGACGGTCTCTACGCCTTCGCAAACCACTTCCAGGTGCAGGGTGTGAGCCATGGCGATAATGGCTTGAATGATTTGGCGATCCTTGAGGATGGCGGGCACATCCTGCAGGAACGAGCGGTCGATTTTCAGCACGTCCAGTGGCAAGCGTTTTAGATAGGCCAGAGACGAGTAGCCAGTACCGAAGTCGTCGATCGACAGGCCCACCCCATAGTTTCGGATGCGTTTAAGCAGTTTGACGGTCTGCTGGATGTCGCCCATCAGGGCGTTTTCGGTGACTTCAAGTTCCAGACGGCCAGGCGCCAGGCCCGCCTCAAGCAATGCCATCTCTACTTCGTTGGGCAAGTTTTCGTGGCCCAAGGTTACAGCCGAGCAATTGGCCGTAATCTTCAGGCCGGCGTAGCCGTGCTGGTGCAGGCGAGCCAGATCCTGGCAGGCGTGGCGCAACACCCACAGGTCGAGATCGATGATCATGCCATTGGCTTCGGCAATGCCGATGAACTTATCTGGCCCGATCAGTCCATGCAGAGGATGCAGCCAACGCACCAATGCCTCCAGCTTGGCCACCTGGCCTGTGCGCAGGTCGAAGATGGGTTGGTAGTGCACGCACAGGCCACGCTCTTCGAGCAGGGCAAGCCGTAGTTCCTCCTCCAGTTGCAGTGCCAGAGTGGCGCGGTTTTTCAAGCTGCTGTTGAAGAAGTGCAGGCTGTTGCGCCCGCTGCCCTTGGACTGGTAGAGGGCCAGGTCGGCATTCTTGAGCAGTTCTTCGGCCGTCTGACCGTCGTCAGGGTAAATGCTGATGCCAATGCTGGTGGTCATGACCATGCGCCGGCCACCCAGCTCGATTGGCTCCTTCATCCGTTGCATTATCCGCTGAGCCAAGTGGCAGGCTTCGTCCCGGTTATGCAGGCTGGTGACCACGCAGAATTCGTCGCCGCCCAAGCGTGCAACCAGGTCTTGGCTGCGGGTGGCGGCCTTGATGTGATCGGCGATCACTTTGAGAAGCTCGTCGCCCACGTCGTGGCCCAAGCTGTCGTTGATCCGTTTGAAGTGGTCGATGTCCAGGAACATCAATGCCAGGCGCGTTTGATCTGAACTTTGTTGCGCCATGCGTTCGGCAAACAGCTGGTTGAAACCTCGGCGGTTGACCAGATTGGTCAGGGCATCATAGTGGGCCGCTTGCTGCAATGACGCGCGTGCCTGATCCAGCTGGTTGAGCAGCACCCCGTAACGGCGCAGGTCTTCTTCCTTGCTTTGCAGTTTTTTGTCGGACAGGGCGGCACTGATGCTGCTGGCACTGATCAGCAGCGTGATCAAGGCTACTGTCAGCCCCAGTTGCAGGCTGTTGTCGGTAGAGGGCAGGTACAGTGCAGTGGTGTCGGGGAGCACCAGGGTCATGCCGGCCATGGCGGTGAAATGGGTGGCGACGATGCCACTGGCCATCAGCAAGCTGGCACCATACTTCATGGCTTGATGCAAGGTTCCGCTACCATTGCGAAAATAGCGAGCCAGCAGCAACGCCGCCAGGCTGGTCAACAGCGCGATCGCAGTGCTGGCCAACAGCAAGCTGGTTTTGTAGTACTGCTGGGCTCCTATCTGTAGTGCGGCCATGCCAACGAAATGCATCAGAACGATGCCCAGGCCGATCAACAGCGCGCTTTGCAGGTAATGATGCAGGCGCATTTGTGTGCGGTCCAGGCTGGTCATTGCTAGCCAGGCCGCCAGCAGCGCGATGACCAGCGACAGGCCGGTCAACGTTACGTCGTAGTGCATTTCGATCGGGGCTTGAAACGCCAGCATGCTGATGAAATGCATCGCCCAGATACCGCCTGCCAGGCAGCATGCACCAAGCATGCGCCATTGCCGCTGGGCGGTGCGGTGTTCGCTATTAGATTGACGCTCCGCCATGTCCAGGGTTGCGAAGCAGCCTGCGGTGGCCACCGCGAAGGCGATGACGATGAGCAGCGGCTCATGGCGGCAGTCGATGAGGGTGCGCCCGGCATCCGGCAGTTCAGTGAACAGTTGCAAACCCAGCCAATCCATTGCTAGCCCTTTGCTCGAGTTTTCACTCGTCTCCTTCAAAGCCATTTGGAGACTGTCGTGGGGCAGTATAGAAAGTACGGGTTAAAACATCACCGATAATGGCACTTTGGCTTCAACGATTTGGTTATTCGTTAAATAGCCGTCGGGCATAACAAACCGAGGCCACTTGGGCCTCGGTTATAGAGCGGGTCGATCAACCAGCCACGAGTACGCGTATCGCTTCCAGTCGCAGTGCTGCCTTATCGAGCATGGCCAGGCCTTGCTCGCGCTGCTTGCGCAGGGCTTCGATCTCGCTGTCACGTACGCTGGGGTTGACGGCCTGCAGGGCAGTCAAGCGGGCCAGTTCCTCATCGGCTTCGGCAGCCAGGCGGCGCTGGGCTTCAGCCACGCGCTCGACATGCACCGGCATGACCTTCGCTTCACCACCGCTGATGCGCTTGGCCAGCACGTCACGCTGAGCCTGAACGAACTTGTTTGCGCTGGCCCGTGGCACGCTTTCGAGTTGGTCGTTGAGGGTTTCGAAAGCCACCCGTGCAGCCAGGTCGTTGCCATTGGCATCGAGCAGGCAACGCAAAGCCGCCGGCGGCAGGTAGCGGCCCAGTTGCAGGCTGCGGGGTGCGACCACTTCACTGACGAACAGCAGTTCGAGCAGCACGGTGCCGGGCTTGAGCGCCTTGTTCTTGATCAACGCTACCGCGGTGTTGCCCATCGAACCGGACAGTACCAGGTCCATGCCGCCCTGCACCATCGGGTGCTCCCAGGTGAGGAACTGCATGTCTTCACGCGACAGTGCCTGGCCGCGGTCGTAGGTGATGGTCACGCCTTCGTCGTCACCCAGCGGGAAGCTGGCGTCGAGCATCTTCTCGCTCGGTTTGAGGATCAATGCGTTTTCCGAGTGGTCCTCACTGTCGATGCCGAAAGCGTCGAACAAGGTTTCCATGTAGATCGGCAGGGCGAACTGGTCGTCCTGTTCAAGGATGGCCTCGACCAGCGCCTGGCCTTCGCCGGCGCCACCGGAGTTGAGCTCCAGCAGGCGGTCACGGCCGCTGTGCAACTCGGCTTCCAGGCGCTCGCGCTCTGCACGGGCTTCACTGACCAGCCCCGACCAGGCTTTGTCATCGCCACCTTCGAGCAGTGGCAGCAGGCGCGGGCCGAACTGATGCTGCAGGGCATTGCCGGTCGGGCAAGTATTGAGAAATGCGTTGAGAGCCTCGTGGTACCACTGGAACAGCCGCTCCTGTGGGCTGTTCTGCAAGTACGGGATGTGCAGTTCGATGGTGTGCTTCTGACCGATACGGTCCAGACGACCGATACGCTGTTCGAGCAGATCCGGGTGTGCAGGAAGGTCGAACATCACCAGGTGGTGGGCGAACTGGAAGTTACGGCCTTCACTGCCGATCTCCGAGCAGATCAACACCTGGGCACCGAACTCTTCGTCAGCGAAGTAGGCGGCGGCGCGGTCGCGCTCGAGGATGCTCATGCCTTCGTGGAACACCGTGGCTGGGATGCCGGAACGCACGCGCAGGGCGTCTTCCAGGTCCATGGCGGTTTCGGCATGGGCACAGATCACCAACACCTTGGTGCGCTTGAGCATCTTCAGGGTGTCGATCAGCCAGTCTACGCGTGGGTCGAAACGCCACCAGCGTTCGTCGTCACTGATCTCTCCCTGGGCCTGGAAGGCCACCTCTGGGTACAACTCGGCATGCTCACCGGCTGGCAGGTCCTGATATTGCTCAGGATTGGCCAGCGGATACGGATGCAGCTGGCGCTCAGGGAAGCCCTGAACTGCCGCACGGGTGTTGCGAAACAGCACGCGGCCGGTACCGTGACGGTCGAGCAACTCGCGGATTAGCCGGGCGCTGGCCTGAGTATCGCCATCGTTGACTGCTGCCAGCAAGGCTTCGCCCTCTGCGCCCAGGAAACCATGGATCGTGGCATGGGCCTTGGGTGACAGGCGGCCCTGTTCGAGCAGTTCCTGTACGGCCTCGGCGACCGGGCGGTAGTTTTCACTCTCGGCGCGGAACGCGGCGAGGTCGTGGAAGCGATTTGGATCGAGCAGACGCAGGCGTGCAAAGTGGCTGTCCTGGCCGAGCTGTTCTGGGGTGGCGGTCAGCAGCAGCACGCCCGGGATCACCTGAGCCAGTTGCTCGACCAAGCCGTACTCGGCGCTGACCTGTTCTTCATGCCACACCAGATGGTGCGCCTCGTCGACCACCATCAGATCCCAGCCAGCGGCGAACAATGCGTCCTGGGCCTTCTCGTCATCGACCAGCCATTCCAGGGCCACCAGCGCCAGCTGGGCATCCTCGAAGGGGTTGCTGGCGTCGCTTTCAATGAAACGCTCGGCATCGAACAGGGCCACCTGCAGGTTGAAGCGCCGGCGCATTTCCACCAGCCACTGGTGCTGGAGGTTTTCCGGAACCAGGATCAACACGCGGCTGGCACGGCCCGACAGCAACTGGCGGTGAATCACAAGGCCCGCCTCGATGGTCTTGCCCAAGCCCACTTCGTCGGCCAGCAAAACGCGCGGGGCGGTGCGGTCTGCGACTTCGCGGGCGATGTGCAACTGGTGGGCGATCGGTTGCGCACGGCAACCCCCCAGCCCCCACAGCGACGATTGCATCTGCTTGCTGGTGTGGTGCAGGGTGTTGTAACGCAGGCTGAACCAAGACAGCGGGTCGATTTGCCCGGCGAACAGGCGGTCGCTGGCCAGGCGGAACTGGATGAAGTTAGACAGCTGGGTTTCCGGCAGAGTGCGCGGTTGGTTCTGCCCGTCCAAGCCGTGGTAGACCATCAGCCCATCGATGTCCTCGACTTCGCGTACGGTCAGCTTCCAACCCTCGAAATGGGTGATCTGGTCACCCGGCGAGAAGCGCACGCGGGTCAGCGGCGCATTGCGCAGGGAATACTGGCGAGTGTCGCCAGTGGCCGGGTAGAGCACGGTCAGCAAGCGGCCATCCTGCGCCAGAATGGTCCCAAGGCCAAGCTCCGCTTCGCTGTCGCTGATCCAGCGTTGCCCCGGTTGATACTGCTGCGCCATACTGCGTGAACTCCCGCGATGAAAAAGCCGACTATGTTAACGGATAGGCCGGGCGGACCATAGACCAGAAGTCCAACAGTCTAGCCGTTTCATCGCAGAACACCGTTTTGCTGACGAGGGCCACGCACCGATATGCCGCTCAAGCACCGCTGGTTGAACACTTCGCTGGCCTTGGGCGGCTTGCTGCTGCTGGGTGCCTGTGAGCAGAAAAATTTTGAAATGCTGCCAGCGATACCTGTCGAGCAGCTCGAAGTGCTTGGCGTACAGACGCCGATCAAGAGCGTGCACTTTCGTGACCACGACGGTGAAGGGCTGTTGGTGCTCAGCCGCAGTGATGGCCAGGCCGTAGACGCCGAATCGGAGCAGGAAGTCGACAAGGTGGTGCTTAAGGCCACCTTGTATGGGCGTGCCGCTGAGCGCGATGCGTTCAAGCCGCGCTGGCAGATCGAGCAGGAAACCACGTGCCCTGGGCTGGACCTGGATGTCGATTTCTATGCCGACGTCAGCGATGTCACGGACCTTGACAAGGATGGTACGGCGGAAGTGACCGTGGCCAGTCATGCCTTTTGCGGAGGGGGCATCGACCCCCATGACATCGCCATCGAAATGCGCGAGGGGCAGAACGTCTACACCATCACTGGCCAGTCGCTGATCACCCCCGCCGGTGAAGATCCGGTCGGCGGCGAGCGCGAAGACAGCGCTTCACTGAAGCAAGCTCCCGAGCTATTGCGCCAGCATATGGATTCGGTTTGGCAGCAGGTCTATAAACGGCCCTGGAGCGAAGTCAGCGCACCGACCGACGACGACCTCGATGACGATAGCGAGTAGCCGCTAGCTATACTGGCTAGGTATGGTCTTCAAAGGCCGCCCATTGCTCACAAGTCCCTCAAGCTGGCTGACGCACGGCCGATACAGTGGGCACAGGAGAATTCCCATGCTGCCGCCACTCATCCCGCTCAGTGCTGCTCCGGTGACCTCGCAAATGGACCCGGTCAAACCGACACCCGACGTCAAGCCGGTGGTGCCTGTGCAGCCTTCATCCAATGAGAGCGCAATCGACCTCAAGCAACAGCGTGACCCGCAAGAGCAAGTACTGTTGCTGCGCGAGGAACAGCGCCGCCAGCAGCGGCGGCGCAACAAAGACGATGCGCAGCTCTACAGTGCCGTGCCCGGTGATGAGGTCAATGCCGACAACACCGTGCCGGTGGCGCCGTTGATGGGGGAAAGCCCGCGTCAGGGCCTGCTGGTCGATATCGAAGTCTGACACGGGGCTGGTCAGGGCCAGCGCCCGGTTGCATGATGCAATCCTCTGTAGACCATCGAGCCTTCCCATGAGCCAAGACAACCTCATCGATTTCGATGCCGAACGTGCCAAGCGCATTCATGACCTCAAGGAAAAACGCCTGAACGAAGTGCGTCAGGCGTTCGAGCAGGCCATGCCGCTGGGTGCGGCGAAGAAAAAGAAGCCCAAGGGCAAGCCCAAAAAGCGTTGAAACATGACGCAGGTCAACCCTGCACCTGCCTTCTGTGCCCGGCCCTGGGCAACATTGACCCTGATCAAAACTTCCCGCTGCGCTAGTCGTTACCTTGCATCCATCGGACAACGGCAAACGAATCGGGAGGCCAGCATGTTCTTCGACAACGTGGTTATCGCGGGCGTGGTAACGGTCGGGTTGATGCTGATTTTCTTTGCCGGTCTGGGCATTTTCATCTGGAAGGACTCGCACAAGCGCAAGTCGCGCTGACCTTTCAGGTTCACGAGCACGCAAGGCATTTAGGGCGACTTCGGTCGCCTTTTTTTTGTTCCTGCTTTTCATCATGCATAGATGATTAGCTAGCTAATTAAATAGCTTCGCAGTATTCTCCATTCCGTTGTCTATCGTTTAATTGCCTACCCTCCGCAAGGTCCGATTCGTGCCCATCACCTTCCAGGCCCTGTTCGCACCCAATAGCGTCGCTATCAAGTTCGCCATCAAAACCCTGCTCGGGGCTGGCCTGGCACTGTGGCTGGCTATGCGCTGGGGGCTGGAGCAACCCTCATGGGCGCTGATGACCGCGTTCATCGTTGCTCAGCCGTTGTCTGGGATGGTGGTGCAGAAGGGCCTGGCACGCTTGGCCGGCACCTTGGTCGGAACTGTGATGTCAGTGGTGTTCATTGGCATGTTCGCCCAAACGCCCTGGCTGTTTCTGATCAGCCTGGCGCTGTGGCTGGCACTGTGCACTGCGGCTTCCACGCAACTGCGCAGCGCCTGGGCTTATTCGTTTGTGCTGGCAGGCTATACGGCGGCCATCATTGCCTTGCCTGCAATCAGTCATCCTTTGCAGGTGTTCGACCAAGCCGTGGCGCGGTGTACCGAAATCTGCCTGGGTATCTGCTGTGCGACCGCCAGCAGTGCTTTGATCTGGCCGATGAGAGTCGAGCAGCAGCTTGCCGGCCAGGCGCGCCAGGCCTGGCAAAATGGCCTGCAGGCCGCCAGCGCCATGCTGGGCGGCGAGGATGAGGCGCGCAAGGGCTTGCTCGAAAGCCTTGGGCGAATCGTGGCCATCGATACTCAGCGCGAGCATGCCTGGTTCGAAGGGCCACGCGGCCGGCTGCGGGCCAAGGCCATCCGCGGGTTGAGCCAGAAGCTCATGGTACTGCTGCGTATTTCCCGCTCTGTGCGCCGGCAGTGGCAGCAATTGAGTGTGCACGAAGCCGAACGCCTTGCCCCCTGGCTCGAACAGCTGCGCGGGCAGTTGGCCAATACCGAGCAGAGCGGCGCTTTGTTGCTGCGACAGCGGATTTGGGACGCCGCGCAGGATGAACAGATAAGCTCTGCCGAGCATTACTGCCTGGCGCGCATGGCCTTGTTGCTGGACTACACCATGGCCGCCACCCAGGCCCTGGACGATGTAGAGGCGGGCAGGGAGCCCAAGAATGTCGCCAAGGGCCTGGCGGTGCACCGCGATTGGTCGCTGGCTCTGCTGTTTGGCTCACGCAGCGCCCTGGCGTTTCTGACGATGAGTGGCTTTTGGCTGGCCACTGCCTGGCCGTCGGCACCTGGCGGCCTGGTGTTGACGTGCGTGGTGTGTAGCCTGTTTGCCAGCCGCGAGAATGGTGCGCAGATAGGCCTGAGTTTTTTGCGTGGAATCCTGCTGGCCATTCCCGCAGCGTTTCTGGTCGGGGAGATTCTGCTGCCACAGTGGAGTAGTTTCGCCATGCTCTGCCTGGGCATGGGCGTGCCGCTGTTTTTCGGTGCCTTGGGTATGGCGCATCCGCGTACTGGAGCAACAGCCACATCCTATTGCCTGCATTTCATCGTGCTGGTGGCGCCGCTCAACGTCATGGCGTTCAGTGTGGCTACCCTGCTCAATAATGCCTTGGCCATGTTGGTGGGGGTGGGCGCGGCAGTGTTGGCGTTTCGCTTGTTAGTGTTCCGCAACCCGGCCTGGCTCGGCCGGCGCTTGCGCGCGGCTACCCAGAGCGACTTGGTGCGCCTCACTCGGCGTGATCTGCGTGGAGCCGATACCTGGTTCGGTGGACGCATGGCCGACCGCTTGATGCAATTGGCTCGGCATGCCAGCGAGCTACCGGCCACCGAGCGCAAGCGCTGGGATGACGGCCTGCATGGCTTGGACATGGGCGATGAGCTGGTGCACTTGCGTATGTGCCTTGCCGTGGCACAGGCGCCGTTGGCCGGTGCCGAGCGCGACTACCTGCAGCAAGTCGAGGCCGTGCTCGCCCAGGGGCCGGGCGCCGGGCGTGAGCAGCGCCTGGACCAGGCCAGCGAGCGATTCTTGGCGGTTTTGCAGCGGGCGCCGGCCAGCGATCCGTTGCGCCTTGCCCAGGGCGCTGTGTTGCAACTGCAGAAAAGCTGGAGGCGGTGGTGCCGTGCGCAGGAGGATGCCCATGGGCTTGCGTGAATGGGAGTTTGGCGGGGTATTGCTAAGCCCGTTTCTAATTTATGTATTGGTGGCGCTGGCGCTGACAGCGGGGTTGCGCCTGCTGCTGCATGCCACGCCATTGGCGCGCTGGATCTGGCATGAAGCACTGTTCGATGCAGCGCTGTTCGTATGTGTGCTGTACCTGGTCGTTCGCCTGATGGGGCTTTTGTAAGGAGCTATTCGATGCGTGCCGTCGTCCGTACCCTGGTGACCCTGTGCGTGGTCGCCATCGCCGTTCTGGCTGGCTACAAACTCTGGCAATACTACATGCTCACGCCTTGGACGCGCGATGCACGGGTGCGCGCCGATGTGGTGGTGATCGCCCCGGACGTGTCTGGCTGGGTGCGTGAACTCAAGGTTCAGGACAACCAGCAGGTCAAGGCAGGCGACCTGTTGATGACGATCGATCGCGAGCGCTTCCAGGCTGCGTTCGATCAGGCCAGTGCGGTGGCTGAAACCCGTACTCAGCAGTTGCACCTGCGCGAGCGTGAAGCCGCACGGCGCACGGCATTGGGCCCTGAAGCGATCAGCGCCGAGCTGCGCGAGAATGCCCAGATCAACGCCGCCATTGCCCGGGGCGAACTGCGTGAAGCCCAGGCGCAATTGCAAGTGGCCCGAATTAACCTGGCCCGTAGTGAAGTACGGGCGCCGCGCAGTGGGCACATTACCAACCTGCGCCTGGCCCAGGGCAACTATGTGAACACCGGCCAATCGGTCATGGCGCTGGTGGATGACTCGACGTTCTATATCCAGGCTTATTTCGAAGAGACCAAGTTGCCGCGCATCCGGGTGGGCGATGAGGTCAAAGTCTGGCTGATGGGGGCGGGTGAACCGATGCAGGGCCACGTGCAAAGCATCAGCCGGGGTATTACCGACAGCAATAGCAATCCCGACGACCAGCTGCTGCCGGTGGTCGAACCGACCTTCAACTGGGTGCGGCTGGCCCAACGCATCCCGGTGCGCATCAGGCTCGACCAGATTCCTGAAGGTGTGCATTTGAGCGCCGGGATGACCGCCAGCGTGCAAGTAAATGAGGACAAGGCTGACCAGTGACTGGCAGTGCGCCGCTGGCCAGGCCGTTTGCTTGAACCTCAGAGGAACATGCCTCCAGACACCTCCAGGCGCTGCCCGGTGATCCAGCCGTTACCGTCTTCGAGCAGCAGTGCAATGGCTGCCCCAATGTCGTTGGGCAACCCAACCCGCCCTAGCGCAGTATTGCTGGCGAGGAAGTCGTTGACCTGCTGATTGTCCCTCACCACGCCGCCACCGAAGTCTGTTTCGATGGCGCCGGGCGCGAGGATGTTGACGCGGATGCCCCGTGCACCCAATTCCTTGGCCTGGTAGCGGGTCAGTACCTCCATTGCCCCTTTCATGGCTGCATAGGCGGCATAACCGGGTAGCGCGAAACGCGCAAGACCGGACGATATGTTGACGATGCGTCCACCATCGACCAGCAGGGGTAGCATTCGCTGGGTCAGGAAGAACGGGCCCTTGAGCTGGATGTTCATCAACTGATCGAACTGCGCTTCGCTGGTTTCGTTGAAGGGCACGTTCAGCCCGATGCCGGCATTGTTCACCAGGAAATCGAAGCGTTCGCGGCCAAACTGCTGTTGTAAAGTTGCACTCAGGCGCTCGGTGAAAGAGGCGAAGCTGCTGCTGTCGCTGACATCCAGTTGCAGCATGGCAGCCTTGACGCCGGCAGCTTCCAAGGCCTGTGTGACCTGTCGGGCTTGTTCGGCGTTGCTGTGGTAGGTGCCGATGATGTCTATGCCGCGGGCCGCCAGATGTTCGGCAGCATTGCGTCCCAGGCCGCGACTGGCACCGGTGATAAGCGCGATTTTGCGAGTCATGACTTGTTCCTCGTGGCTGTTGAATGAACGAGAGCTTATTGATCGCCCAGCAGCTGTTAAATCCTGCAAGTTCGGAAATACTGTTCGCCTGAGCCGAACAGAGGGCAGGGCATGAACAAGCTGGAACTGCTGCGTGTTTTCGTCCGCGTGAGTGAGCTACGCAGTTTTACCCTGGCCGCTGAGAGCCTCAGCCTGCCGCGCTCGACGGTGTCCGAGCAGGTCAGAGCCCTGGAAGCGCTGCTCGGCACGCGTTTGTTCAACCGCACCACCCGGCGTGTGCAAACGACCCAGGACGGGGCTTTGCTGTATGAGCGCAGCAAAGACCTGCTGTCAGGCATGGACGAGATCGAAAGCCTGTTCCGCGCTGACGATGCTGAGCTTACCGGGTGCCTTCGAGTCGATATGCCGACGATGATGGCGCGGCGGGTGATCATCCCTGCTTTGCCAGCATTCCTGTCGCGGTTTCCCAGGCTTGAGGTCGAGATCAGCTGTACCGACCGCCAGGTCGATCTGCTGAGGGAGGGTTTCGATTGCGTGATGCGTATCGGCGCGCTCAGTGACCTAGATGTGGTCGCGCGCCCGATCGGCCAGTTGAGCATGCGCAATTGCGCCAGCCCCGATTATCTCGCCCGTTTCGGTGTTCCGCAGAGCCTGGATGACCTGGCAGAGCACCGCCTGGTGCACTATGTGCGCAATTTGGGGGCTCGCAGTTCAGGCTTTGAATACCTGCAAGCCGGCCAAGTACGCTACCAGGCCATGGCCGGTGTGGTCACGGTCAACAATGCCGAGGCTTACTCGGCAGCCTGCCTTGCAGGCCTGGGCCTGATCCAGGTGCCGGGGGTTGGCGTTGAGCATCATTTGGCGAGCGGGCTGCTGATCGAGGTGATGCAGTGTTGGCCAGCTCAGGCCATGCCAGTGTCGTTGTTGTATGCTCGTCAGCGCCACGTGCCGCGCCGAGTTCAGGCATTCATGGGCTGGCTGGGCGAGCTGTTGGCCTCGCAAGTCGACGCTGTTTCGCAGGAACGCTAGCTTGGTGTACAACGCATTTAGGCTGCGGCTCAGCCGTCACCGGCGGGCACTGCTTGGGTATTTTTCAGTAGCTCTTCGAGGCCGGCCTTTTCCAGCGGCCTACTGAGATAGAACCCTTGCACTTCGTGGCAGCGATCGCTCTGCAGGGCCCGCAGTTGTTGCTCGGTCTCGACGCCTTCGGCGGTGACCGTCAGCCCCATCGCCTCGCCCAGGTTGATGATCGCCTGCACTACCGCGCGATCGTTACCGCTGGGGTTGGTAAGCCCGGCGATAAAGCGCTTGTCGATTTTGATGCTGTCGAATGGGTAGGTGCGCAGATACCCCAACGAGGAATACCCTGTACCGAAGTCATCCATGTTCAGCCTTACCCCCAACTCTTTGAGCGCGAGCATGGTGCCCAAGGCACCCTCTATGTCGTTGAGCATTACGTTTTCGGTAATCTCCAGTTCCAGCCTCTGCGCAGGGAAGGAGGTTTGCAGAAGGATATCCCGCACATCTGCCACGACATCGCTGCGCAAGAACTGCGCAGGCGACAGGTTGACCGAAACCAGCAGGTGAGCCGGCCAGCCCAGCGCGGTGCGGCAGGCTTCGTGCAGTACCCAGCGGCCCAGGGGGACGATCAGTTCGCTCTGCTCGGCAAGGGGAATGAAGGTATCAGGCGCCAGCAAACCCTCTTGTGGATGCTGCCAGCGCAGCAAGGCTTCGCATGAGGCGATGCGCAAGTCACTCAGGCAGTAGCGTGGCTGATAATGCAGGACGAACTCATTGTTCTTCAGCGCACGGCGCAGGTCGTTTTCCAGTTTGCGTCGGTATTGGATCTGCTGGTTCATATGAGCCGCGAAGTAGCGCCAGGTGCCTTTGCCATCTGCCTTGGCCTGGTACAGGGCTATATCGGCGCAGCGGATCAGTTCCCCGGCATCCAACCCCTCGCTACGTGTTTGCGCGATGCCAAGGCTGGCGCCGATATGAAGCGCCTGGTTTTCATACCAGATGGGTTGCTGCAGCAGATCGATCAAGCGCCGGCACAGGCGGTCGATCTCGCTTCGATTGTCGATGCCTTGCAGCACCAGGACGAATTCGTCAGCGCCCAGGCGTGCCACCAGATCAACGTCGCGGGTGGTGTCGCGCAGACGTGCGGCCACCTCCTGCAGCACTGCATCGCCGGCTGCGTGGCCCAGTGAGTCGTTGATGGCTTTGAAGTTGTCCAGGTCGATGAGCAGCAAGGTCAGTGGCGGCGAGTCGCTGCCGCGCGTCAGCGCCAGCTCCAGATGTCGGGCCAGCTTGTTGCGGTTGGCAAGGCCGGTCAGTGGGTCGTGCAGCGACAGGTGCTGAATGCGTGCATGGGCCTCGACCTCGTCGGTAATGTCGCTGGCAGTACCTCGAAAGCCCACGAGCTCCCCACCGAGCTCAATTGCTCTGGCCGATAAACGACAATAGCGGCTCATGCCCTTGTGATCCCGATAGACGCAACGCAAGTTTGCCGGTTGTTCGCCTTCGCTACCGACCTGCCCATCGAGCCAGGCTGACAAGGGCGTGGTTTCACAACTGAGCAGTTGATTCAACGGCTGGCCAAGCCAGACTTCTATCGGGTCAGCGGTCACACTGACGAAACGCTGGGACAAGTACGTGAGCCTTTGTTGTCGGTCAGTTTCCCAGATCCAGTCAGACGTCGCCTCCGCCACTTCGCGAAAGCGTTGCTCGCTGGCTTCCAGCGCCAGGTTGCTCTGTTGCAGGCGTTCAACACTAAGATCGATGGCCCGGGAGCTGCGCAACGCATGGCGAAACAGGTAGAGCATGACCAGCCCAAGTACCGTCAGCACACCCAGCAACGGTGGCAGCACGGCCCATAGCAGCTGCCTGCCCGGTAGCGGGCTGATCCAGGCCAAGCGATAGCCGGTGTCGCCCAGTGGCACGTGTTGATGGCCGATGTCGTGTTCTTCGGTCTTTTCGACATGCATACCTGCAAGGCCAGCGCGCTGCCCCAACTGGGCCAGCTTAGCTTCGGTGAGCTGGTCGACGAACAGCATCACGGGGGCCTGGCGCACCTGCGCTTCGGTGACCTGACTGTCAGGGTGTATGACAGCGGCGCTGAGTATGGCGGGCCAATGATTAAAGAGAACGAAATGGCTCACATGTTCGCGGGCGCTGGCGGCTGCTCGCGCAGCGGCGATGATCTGCGCCAGGGGAGCATCGATCAGGCTGCCCGCAGCGGCTTCGATCATTGCGCCTTTGAATAGCCCATAGGTGGTGCGCTGATCGTTGACCACGAAGACGCCTTCATAGCCATTGACGCTGTACAGCGATTCCCCAAGGTTCTTTTCTGTATAGGCCCATTGCCGGTCAACTTCGCCCGACAGGTGCGCGGCGGCGTCGTCCCACACTGCATAGCTGTACAGATAATCGCTGGAAGCCTGCAAGCGTTGTTCCAGCGCTTGGGTGACATGGAATGCACTGCGCTGCTGCTCTTGCTGATCGAGAGTGGCGGCAATATTGAACAAAGCGCCCAGGGTGACCAGGCATGCCAGGCCGAAGACCACGCAGAAAACCGCGATGAGCCGGCGGATCTGAACGCGTGGGGGAGGGGGGGCGGTCCTGGCCATGCGCGCGCGACTCCTTGATGACTACAGGCCCCCGCCTAGGCAGCAGCAAGGCATTTCAATCAGGATAGGCCAGCCTGAGCGGGGTGGGTTCGTCCTGGGCAAAATTGACCCGGTCGCGCCCACGATGCTTTGCACTGTACAGCGCCTTGTCAGCCTGTTCCAGCCAGTGCTCGGGAGACTGCAGGCCGGCGTTGAACGGGGCGATGCCGATGCTCAGGCTGATGCGCAGATGCGGCAACGCTGGGTTGCGGTAGCTGGCGACATCTTCGCGCAACCGCTCCATGGCCTGCCAGGCCTGCGCCTCACTGGCAGCGGTCAGTATCACGCAGAACTCATCACCTCCATAACGGCCAGCCCTGTCGGCATCACGCAGATTGCGCTTGAGTGCTTCACTTATCTGGCGCAGTACGCAATCCCCCACCACATGGCCGAAAGTGTCGTTGATCGATTTGAAATGATCGATGTCGATCAACGCTACCATGCTGGGTAACTGCTGCTGCCGGCATGTCTCGAACCTGATCAGCAGCAGGTCTTTCCAGGCCCCGTGGTTCAGCAGGCCTGTGAGGCTGTCGGTCAAGCTCAGGGCGCTGAGGCGGCGTTTGTGCTCGGCCAATTTGATCGCCAGGTAGTAACAGACCCCGCCCAGAGCCATCGGATACAGGGTGAGCATCGGCAGGCAGGCATAGATCTGTAATGGCGTGGTATGCAACTGCAGCCCGGTGCCCAGCAGGGCACTGCCCAGTAGGATGCCCGCCACTTGAGCGATGAAGCCACGAACGATCAAGCGCTTGCCGCCTGCGGCCACGTTGTTCATGGTCATCATCGACAATACCGTCACGCTTGGCAGGGGGTTGAAGTGCATAGCGGCGGCCCAGAAGCCGCCCGTCAGCGAGTCCAGCACCAGGTTGCGTTGTTCTGCCTGATAAGGGGAGGCCGAACGCGAAGCCCAGCGGTAAGCGACATGGGGCCACAGCAAACCGTTGATCAACATCAACAGCCAGACCCAGGGCGGTGGCGAGAGCGGCGCTACGGCGGCGGCTACGCACAACAGGCCCATGGCCATCCCGAGGATGCGTGGCAGGTAGATACGCTTGACGAATGAAAGTCCTTTGCCGCTGCGATTATCCATCATGGTCATGCTCTTCTGCCGGGGTGCCGTTTATCGCATAAATGCGGTGAATATTGTCGGGCAGCGTCGGGTAGATGAAAAATGACCTTACAAGCCAATTCACGGTTGATGTGACTCCAGTGGGGTAGCATGAAGCCTTTCTTCTTGCTTGGAGTGATGCTGCTAATGGCTCCCATGGCTAACCCTGGCGACCAGTCGGCGCCGCAGCGGGACGGACGTTTCCACAATCAGGCCAGCCTGCCCCAGGATGGCGTGCTGAAGAAACTACGCATCGGTTTGAAGTACCTGCTTCTGCGCAAACCACCGCAAACTCGGCCGGCGGCACCGATCAGCCTGCAACCCATGACTCGCCAAGAGGTACTCGAGGCCCCAGATCGCAGCCTCTGGCGCCTGGGGCATTCCACAGTGTTGCTGAAGTTGCGCGGGCACTATTTCATCACCGACCCGGTTTTCGCCGAGCGCGCCTCGCCCGTGCAATGGGCAGGGCCCAAGCGGTTCCATGCCCCGCCCCTGGCGCTCGATGATTTACCGCCCCTGGCAGCGGTCATTCTGTCCCATGACCACTTCGACCACCTCGATGAACAGGCGATCCGGTGTTTGGCCCCGCGCACTCGGCAATTTCTGACGCCGCTGGGTGTGGGAGATCGCCTAATCGGGTGGGGTGTGCCCGCAGTTCAAGTCACGCAACTGGATTGGTGGCAGGAAACCGAGATTGAGGGGATACGCTTTGTCGCCACACCCGCACAGCACTTTTCTGGGCGCGGGCTGTTCGACAGCAACCGCACCTTGTGGGCGTCCTGGGTGCTGATAGACCAACAGACTCGGGTGTTCTTCAGTGGTGATACCGGTTATTTCCCAGGTTTCGCGCAAATCGGCGAGCGATTCGGCCCGTTCGACCTGACCTTGATAGAGACCGGCGCCTACAACCAGGCCTGGCCAAACGTGCACATGCAGCCGGAACAGAGCCTGCAGGCGCACCTGGATTTGCGCGGGCGCTGGATGCTACCGATTCATAACGGCACCTTCGATCTTGCCATCCATGGGTGGCAAGAGCCGTTCGAGCGCATCGTTGCCCTGGCCGGTGCTGCGCAGGTACGCCTGAGCACACCGCGGATGGGAGAGCGGTTGAGCATCGATTCGCCCCACGAGGGGCAGAACTGGTGGCAGCCCCACCCAGTGCCTCGGCGCGGCCGGAACGCGGAGCCGGAGCTGCTGGCACGCTGAATTCAATCGCGGCGTTTATCCTGCTTGGCTGGCGGTTCTGGCGGAGTGCCGCTTTCGCTGCGCACCTGGGCATGGCTGATCAGGGCGAAGATACAGCTCCCGCCGATGATGTTACCGGCCAGGGTCGGCAAGGCGAAGGTGAACAAGAAGTTGCGCCAGGTTTCCTCGCCAGCCCACACCAGATAGGAGACCTCGGCTGAGCCAACGACGATGTGAGTAAAGTCACCCAACGCCATCAGGTAGGTGATCATGATGATGATCCAGACCTTGGCGCTTTCCATGGACGGTATCATCCAGACCATGGTGGCGATCATCCAGCCCGAGATGATGCCTTTGGCAAACATCTGGCTGATGTCGTTTTCCATCACCTTGCGGCCTACCTCAAGAAATGCCTCGTCGGTCTTGCTGTCGAAGATCGGCAGCTCGAGCATCACCCAGGCAACCAGTAGCGTGCCTACCAGATTACCCAGCAGCACAACCCCCCAAAGGCGCAGTAGGCGCCCGAAGTTGGCCAGGGTTGGAGTGGTCATGACGGGCAGTACGGCGGTAATGGTGTTTTCGGTGAACAGTTGCTGGCGTGCGAGGATAACTGCCAGAAAACCTGCGCTGTAGCCGAGGCTGGCGATAACCTGAGCGCTTTCACCCTCGGGAAGGCGTGAATAAAGCAAGCCCATGGCCATCAATGACAGGCCCATCGTCAAACCTGCTGCCAAGGCCGACCACCACAGTGCCCCCAATGTGCGCTCCAGTTCATGATCGCCCTGGAAACGAATGGTCTCGTGCAGCACGGCCGCTCGTGGTGGCTGATTATCACTGATCTCCTTTTCTTCATCTGCCGACAGGCCAGGGGTTTTCTCGCTTTCTACGTCGCTCATTGCCGCTTCGCTCCACGGGTGGGTTTCTCTACAGAGCGATACTTGATGCATTTAGTTGCCAGAGCCCTGTGATGAAGAAACGAAGTTTTTTCAGTGCAAGGTGTTGACTCTGATTTCAAAGGGCGTATTATTCGCCTCCTCGCAGCGTTGAACGCGGCGAGGCAAGCGGTAAGTTGTTGAAGTAGAACGGTTTTGAGAAAAACGGCTCGCAAAAAACTTCAAAATAAACGCTTGACAGAAAATGAGGAAG
>NZ_JBJJLN010000034.1:0-49866 GCF_046230725.1 Pseudomonas sp. KCJK9000
CAAAGGCCCTAAAAGGCTCAGATTGTTAGACCCCAAGCCTGAACTCAAATGCCCAAGTGAACAGCATTACGCAAACACCCGGTTTTTTTACTGTCACCGCATCGCTGTTTCGTCTTGTCACCAGACGCCCTCATTTTCCAAGGACACCCCTATGAACGATCGCCCAGCCCTGCGCTCGCAACGCCTGAACCAAGTCACTCAAGCTGCACACAGCGAGCTCGATGCCCTGGTCAAATCCCACGCCCCCTTCGACAGCCGTGAAAATTTCGCCCGTTTCGTCGTCGCCCAGTACCTGTTCCAGGCTGAACTGCAGAGCCTGTACAACGACCCGCAACTGATCGCCATCGTTCCGGACCTTGCCCAGCGCTGCCGCGCCGAGCAAGCCCGCCTGGACCTCGCGGACCTTGATACCGAAGTGCCGGCGAGTGTGCCTGGGGCGCTGCGCAGCCCGAGCCTGGGTGAAGCACTGGGCTGGATCTTCGTCTCCGAAGGCTCCAAACTGGGCGCTGCGTTTCTGATCAAGCGTGCCGTGGCCCTGGAGTTGTCCGAAAATTTTGGTGCCCGCCACCTTGGCGAGCCGGCAGGTGGCCGCGCCGCAGGCTGGAAGCAGTTCACCCGCATTCTCGATGACCTGGCGCTGTCGCCCGAACAAGACGCCGCCGCCGAGCGCGGCGCGCAAGCCGCCTTCGAGCGCTTCACCGAACTGCTCAAGCATGCCTACGCCGCAGACACGGCACTGGCCTGATTCGCTCCAGCCGGCCGCCTTACCGGTGGCCGGACGTTTTCAATGCAGTGAGACCATGACCCGACCTGCCCGCTCGAAACTGTCCCGCCTGCTGTATGGCATCCTGGCTTACACAAGCCTGGGCATCGGCCTGGTCGCCATCGTCATCCCCGGCCTGCCGACCACCGAGTTCATCCTGCTGGCTGCCTGGGCCGCCACGCGCAGCTCGCCACGGCTGTCGGCGTGGCTTGAGAACCATCGGCTGTTCGGGCCGATCCTGTACAACTGGCGCAACGGCAAGGTGATCCAGCGCCGCGCCAAGGTCAGCGCCACCCTCAGCATGCTGTTGTGTGCAGGGTTGATGCTGATTTTCCTCGAACACCACTGGCCGGTGTTTCTGGCGATCGCCGGCATGACACTTGGCAATCTGTGGATCTGGTCGCGCCCGGAGCAGCCCTGCACCGCAGGCTCACAAGCTCAGCAACCCTGAATACAGCAGGTAGGCAGCCAACCCCGCGCCGGCCAGCACAGCCGCGAAAATCAGCTTCTCCCATGCCGTGAACAGGGTTTGGCCCTGTTCATGTTTGGCCCGAGCGAACAGGATAACGCCTGGCGCATACAGTAGTGCCGACAGCAACAAGTACTTCAGGCCGCCGGCGTATAGCAACCACACTGCGTAAATCAACGCCACCAGCGCCACCATCAGGTCTTTGCGCCTTAGGCCCCGCTGGCCCTGGTAGCTTTCCCCGCGCCACGCGATCAATAGCGCGTAAGCCGCCGACCACAGGTAAGGCACCAGAATCATCGACGAGGCGAGGTAGATCAGGCTGGTATAGGTGCCGGCCGAAAACAGGGTGATCAGCAAGAACCCCTGGATCATGCAGTTGGTCAGCCACAGCGCATTGGCAGGCACGTGGTTGGCGTTTTCCTTGGCCAGAAAGCGCGGCATGGTCTTGTCACGGGCCGTGGCAAAAAGAATTTCGGCGCACAACAATGCCCAGGACAGCAAGGCCCCGAGCAGCGACACCGCCAGCCCAATACTGATCAGCAAGCCCCCCCAAGGGCCGACGATATGCTCCAGCACCGAGGCCAGCGACGGGTTCTGCAACCCGGCCAGTTCCGGTTGGGTCATGACCCCCAGCGACAGTACATTGACCAACACCAACAGTGCCAACACCCCGAGAAACCCCACCACCGTGGCCTTGCCGACATCCGACCGGCGCTGTGCGCGCCCCGAATAAACGCTGGCGCCTTCGATACCGATGAACACGAACACGGTGACCAGCATCATGTTGCGCACCTGGCTCAGCACATTGCCGAACTGCGGGTTGCTCTGGCCCCAAATATCGCGCGTGAAGATATCGGCGCGAAACGCGAAAGCGGCAATGACCACGAAGATCAGCAACGGCACGATTTTGGCCACGGTGGTCACTTGGTTGATGAACGCCGCCTCCTTGATGCCGCGCAGCACCAGAAAATGCACGGCCCACAGCAGCACGGAGGCGCAAGCGATGGCAACCGGCGTATTGCCCTGGCCAAATACTGGAAAGTAGAAGCCCAGGGTGCTGAACAGCAGCACGAAGTAGCCGACATTGCCCATCCAGGCACTGATCCAGTACCCCCATGCCGAGGAAAACCCCATGTACTCGCCGAAGCCAGCTTTGGCGTAGGCATAGACTCCCGAGTCCAGTTCAGGTCTACGGTTGGCCAGCGTCTGGAACACGAACGCCAAGGCCAGCATGCCCACAGCGGTGATTGCCCAGCCAATTAGAACCGCGCCGACGCCGGCACTGGCGGCCATGTTCTGCGGCAGCGAAAAGATCCCGCCACCAATCATCGAACCGACCACCAATGCGATCAGTGCGCCCAGGCGCAGCTTTTGTCCTGGTTCGTTCATGCTGTTCCTTGTTCACATTGTCAGGGGCTGAAACAACCCTGTGCGCCATCTTTTAGTGCTACATAGACCGGCTTAAAATTAAACTCATGCCTGTAATGACGGAAGTAACTTATAAAATTCCTGTAACGCTAGCAGTTGTAACACAACAAGAAAAGAAACCTATAAAACGCACAATTTTTTGTGAAAAATTTGCGAAAACGGTGAAAGCAACTAGCTTCAGAGATCGCAGGTTAAACAGAGCGTTCGCTCTAGCCGTACATGGAGGTGCCAGCGCATAAGGCCTGCAGCTGAGCTGTTGGCATTCTCCAGGAGCGCGTGAAGGAAATTTCCTACCTTCACCTTGCCTAGAACTGATTCACGTCAGTTCAAGGTCACGGCGACGGATTTATGCTGTCGTCAACTTTCTCCTGGCAGGAGTTGTTAAATGTCTGATTCTTCGGGAAAACTAAAGCTAGGCGCATTAGTTGCACTTGTGGTCGGCTCGATGATTGGTGGCGGTATCTTTTCGCTGCCGCAGAACATGGCCGCCAGTGCCGGCGTCGGCGCGGTTCTAATTGGCTGGGCAATCACCGCAGTGGGCATGCTGACCCTGGCATTCGTGTTCCAGACCCTGGCCAACCGCAAGCCTGACCTGGACGGCGGTGTGTATGCCTATGCCAAGGCAGGCTTCGGCGATTACATGGGTTTCTCATCAGCATGGGGGTACTGGATCAGCGCCTGGCTAGGTAACGTCGGCTACTTCGTACTGCTGTTCAGCACGTTGGGCTACTTCTTCCCGATCTTCGGCGAAGGTAACACCCCCGCGGCCATCATCGGTGCATCGGTGCTGCTGTGGGCCGTGCATTTTCTGGTACTGCGCGGCATCAAGGAAGCAGCCTTCATCAACCTGGTCACCACTGTGGCCAAGGTCGTGCCGCTGGTGCTATTTGCGCTGATTTGCCTGTTCGCCTTCAAGCTCGAGGTGTTCACCGCCGACATCTGGGCCGTGGGTACTCCCGAGCTTGGCAGCGTGATGAACCAGGTACGCAACATGATGCTGGTCACCGTCTGGGTGTTCATCGGCATCGAAGGCGCAAGCATCTTCTCGTCACGGGCGGAAAAACGCTCCGACGTGGGCAAGGCCACGGTCATCGGCTTCATCACCGTGTTGCTGTTCTTGGTGCTGGTCAACGTGCTTTCGCTAGGCATCATGACCCAGCCGGAGCTGGCCAAGCTGCAGAACCCGTCGATGGCTGCGGTGCTCGAGCATGTGGTAGGCCATTGGGGTGCGGTGCTGATCAGCGTCGGGCTGATCATCTCGCTGCTCGGCGCCCTGTTGTCCTGGGTGTTGCTGTGCGCCGAGATCATGTTCGCTGCGGCCAAGGACCACACGATGCCGGAGTTCCTGCGCCGGGAAAACGCCAACCAGGTGCCGGCGAACGCGCTGTGGCTGACCAACGCGATGGTGCAGATCTTCCTGGTCATCACGCTGTTCTCCAACAGCACCTACCTGTCGCTGATCTACCTTGCCACCTCGATGATCCTGGTGCCTTACCTGTGGTCAGCGGCGTATGCCTTCCTGCTGGCACTGCGCAGCGAGACATACGAACAGGCCCTGGCCGAACGCAAGAAGGACCTGATCATCGGTGCCATCGCACTGCTTTACGCCATCTGGCTGCTGTATGCCGGAGGGGTCAAATACCTGCTGCTTTCGGCCCTGCTCTACGCCCCCGGCGCGATCCTGTTCGCCAAAGCCAAGCGGGAAGTGGGCCAGCCGATCTTCACCAACGTGGAAAAACTGATCTTCGCAGCCGTGGTCGTCGGCGCCCTGTTGGCAGCCTTTGGCCTGTATGACGGCTTCCTGACCCTTTGACCCACGTCTTCGTTCAACTGGAGGAATGAACCATGTCCGCTGAAAAACAGAAGTACGGTGTCCACTCCGAAGCCGGCAAGCTGCGCAAGGTGATGGTTTGCGCACCGGGCCTGGCGCACAAGCGGCTGACCCCAAGCAACTGTGACGAGCTGCTGTTCGACGACGTGATCTGGGTCGACCAGGCCAAACGTGACCATTTCGACTTCGTCACCAAAATGCGCGAGCGTGGGGTAGACGTGCTGGAAATGCACAACTTGCTGACGGATATCGTGCAGGACAAGCAGGCCCTGGACTGGATTCTCGACCGCAAGATCACCGCAGACAGCGTGGGTGTCGGCCTGACCCACGAAGTGCGCAGCTGGCTCGAAGGCCTGGAGCCTCGCCATCTGGCCGAATTTCTGATCGGCGGAGTGGCCGGCCAGGACCTACCGCAGAGCGAAGGCGCCGATGTGGTGCGCATGTACAACGAATACCTGGGCCACTCCAGTTTCATCCTGCCACCGCTGCCCAACACCCAGTTCACCCGTGACACCACCTGCTGGATCTACGGCGGTGTGACGCTGAACCCGATGTACTGGCCCGCGCGGCGCCAGGAAACCCTGCTAACCACCGCCATCTACAAATTCCACAAGGAATTCACCGGCGCCGACTTCCAGGTCTGGTACGGCGACCCGGACAAGGACCACGGCAGCGCAACCCTCGAAGGCGGTGACGTGATGCCGATCGGTAACGGCATCGTGCTGATCGGCATGGGCGAGCGCACCTCGCGCCAGGCCATCGGCCAACTGGCGCAGAACCTGTTCGCCAAGGGGGCCGTGAAAGAAGTGATCGTCGCCGGCCTGCCCAAATCCCGCGCGGCCATGCACCTGGACACGGTGTTCAGCTTCTGCGACCGCGACCTGGTCACGGTCTTCCCGGAAGTGGTCAAGGAGATCGTCCCGTTCATCATCCGCCCCGATGAAAACAAGCCGTACGGCATGGACGTGCGTCGCATTCACAAGTCGTTCATCGAAGTGGTGGGCGAGCAACTTGGCCTGAAGGACGGGCTGCGGGTGGTCGAGACCGGCGGCAACAGCTTCGCCGCCGAGCGCGAACAGTGGGACGACGGCAACAACGTGGTGGCCATCGAGCCAGGCGTGGTCATTGGCTACGACCGCAACACTTACACCAACACCCTGCTGCGCAAGGCCGGCGTCGAGGTCATCACCATCAGCGCCGGCGAGCTAGGCCGCGGCCGCGGCGGCGGCCATTGCATGACCTGCCCGATCGTACGCGACCCTATCGACTATTAACGCCCACTGCACACCCGGCCGCACTCACGAGGTGGCGGCCAGGCCCCCTACCGAATTCAAGGAGAACCGTCATGGCGTTCAACATCCACAACCGTAACCTGCTCAGCCTCGAACACCACACCACGCGCGAGCTCAAATACCTGCTGGACCTGTCACGCGACCTCAAACGCGCCAAATACACCGGCACCGAACAGCAACACCTCAAAGGCAACAACATTGCGCTGATTTTCGAAAAAACCTCCACCCGCACCCGCTGCGCGTTCGAAGTTGCGGCCTACGACCAGGGCGCCAATGTCACCTACATCGACCCCAACTCATCGCAGATCGGCCACAAAGAAAGCATGAAGGATACTGCCCGCGTGCTGGGTCGGATGTATGACGCCATCGAGTACCGTGGCTTCAAACAGGAAATCGTCGAAGAACTGGCCAAGTTCGCAGGCGTGCCAGTGTTCAACGGCTTGACCGATGAGTACCACCCAACCCAAATGATCGCCGATGTGCTGACCATGCGTGAGCACAGCGACAAACCGCTGCACGACATCAGCTACGCCTACTTGGGCGACGCCCGCAACAACATGGGCAATTCACTGCTGCTGATCGGCGCCAAGCTCGGCATGGACGTACGCATCGCCGCCCCCAAAGCGCTGTGGCCCCATGAAGACCTGGTCGAGCGTTGCCAGCAGTACGCCGAAGAAAGCGGCGCCCGGATCACCCTCACCGAAGACCCCAAGACTGCAGTCAAGGATGTCGATTTCATTCACACCGACGTCTGGGTTTCGATGGGTGAACCGATCGAAGCCTGGGGTGAGCGCATCAAGCTGCTCAAGCCCTACCAGGTGAACAAGGAGATGATGAAAGCCACAGGCAACCCCAGGACCAAATTCATGCACTGCCTGCCCGCTTTCCACAACAGCGAAACCAAGGTAGGCAAGCAGATTGCCGAACAGTATCCGGACCTGGCCAATGGCATCGAAGTGACCGATGACGTGTTCGAGTCGCCGGCGTGCATCGCCTTCGAACAGGCGGAAAACCGCATGCATACCATCAAGGCGATCCTGGTTTCGACCTTGGCTGACCTGTAAGGCTGGGCAGCCCGCGTCACCTGTGGCAGCGGGGTTACCCGCTGCCACGGTGCGGTGTCCGGCCACCCAACAGCGCACATTTCTTTCGCTTAAAGGACATTTCCCATGCGTATCGTTGTTGCATTGGGCGGCAACGCCCTGCTACGCCGCGGTGAGCCGATGACCGCTGAGAATCAGCGGGCCAATATACGCACAGCCACCGAACAGATCGCCAAGATCCACCCCGGCAACGAGCTGGTGATCGCCCACGGCAACGGCCCGCAAGTGGGCCTGCTGGCACTGCAAGGGCTGTCGTACAAGCCCGACGAAGCCTACCCGCTGGATGTGCTGGGTGCCGAAACAGAAGGCATGATCGGCTACATGATCGAGCAGGAGCTCGGTAACCTGCTGGACTTCGAAGTGCCGTTCGCTACCCTGCTGACGCAGGTTGAGGTAGATGCCAACGACCCGGCCTTCAAAGACCCCAGCAAGTTCATCGGCCCCGTTTACAGCAAAGAGGAAGCGCAGCGCCTGGCCAAGGAAAAGGGCTGGGTGGTCAAGGCCGACGGCGACAAATATCGGCGTGTCGTCGCAAGCCCAAAACCCAAACGCATCTTCGAAATCCGCCCGATCACTTGGCTGCTCGAAAAGAAAAGCATCGTGATCTGCGCAGGGGGCGGCGGCATCCCGACTCTGTACGATGAAAACCGCAAGCTCAAGGGGGTCGAGGCGGTGATCGACAAAGACCTGTGCTCGGCGCTGTTGGCCGAACAGTTGAAAGCCGACCTTCTGGTAATCGCCACCGATGTCGATGCGGCCTACATTGATTGGGGCAAGCCAACGCAAAAAGCCATCGCCCAGGCCCACCCCGACGAACTCGATCGCCTGGGCTTCGCTGCAGGCTCCATGGGGCCAAAGGTGCAAGCTGCCTGCGAATTCGCCCGCCATACCGGTAAAGTGGCAGTGATCAGTTCGCTGGAGAACATCGAGGATATCGTCAAAGGCGTCGCCGGTACCCGGATCAGCACCCAGACACCGGGTATCAGCTACCGTTGACTGCAGTTGGCGGGCTAGCCTGGCCCGCCTTTTCAATTTTGTGGAGGTTTGAGCCATGGCCCAATTTCACCCCGGTCACGTACACATCGAGCGCATTGCGCTGAACAGCGCCGACCATAGCTACGACCTGAACATCGAATACGAAGCCGTGCAGGACCCCGGCGAAGGCCTGGGTGTGGCGTTTCACATGCACGGCAGCATCGAAGGCAAGCCGGTGGATGAGACTTTCTTCCTGGCCAAGGACCAGGTGCTACCGAGCTTTCTGATGGTCTTGAGCCGCAAAGCCCAGGCGCACCTGGAGCCGCCGAAAAAATTCGAGACGCTCAGCTCGCCACACAAGCTCTACGACGCGATGTTCGAAGACATCCGCGAGAAACTTCACGTGAAATCGGGCGATCCGATCAAGCCTGAACACTTGGAGTGAAGTCGCCAAGAGGGGCCGTTCTGCGGCCCTGACAATGTTGAGGCATACTACTGCCCTCCCCGGCCACAACGCCCCTCTGCCCCATGCGCATCCACGTCAGTTTCATCGACCGCGTTGGTATCACCCAGGAAGTCCTCGCCCTGCTCGGTGCCCGCAACCTCAATCTGGACGCCGTGGAGATGGTCCCGCCCAACGTCTATATCGATGCCCCGACCCTGAGCCCTGCAGTGCTCGAAGAACTTCACGACGCCCTGTTCGAAGTCAATGGCGTGCAATCGGTGGAGGTGGTCGACATCCTTCCCGGCCAACGCCGCCACCTGCAACTCGATGCACTGCTGGCGGCCATGAGCGACCCAGTGCTAGCGGTCGACAGTGCGGGCAAGGTGCTTTTGGCCAACCCGGCGCTGATCGCCCTTTGCGGCCGCGAATCCGCCGGGCGTACGGTGGGTGAGTTGTTCAACGATCCAGAACTTCTCCAGGCCCTACTGGATAACAACTTCCGCTTGCCGATGCGCGAAATGCAGCTGCACGGGCAAAGCTTGTTGCTGGACGCCACGCCCATCACCCACGCAGGCGGGCTGCTTACACTGTATGCGCCCAGCCGCATGGGCGAGCGCCTGTCGGCGCTGCACCACGACCACGCTGAAGGCTTCGATGCGCTGCTGGGCGAATCACCGGCCATCCGCACGCTCAAAGCCCGCGCACTGCGCGTGGCGGCACTGGACGCACCGTTGCTGGTACACGGCGAAACCGGCACCGGCAAAGAGCTGGTGGCCCGCGCCTGTCACGCCATCAGCAGCCGCCAAGCCTCGCCGTTCCTTGCCCTCAACTGCGCGGCACTGCCCGAAAGCCTGGCCGAGAGCGAGCTGTTCGGCTATGCCCCCGGCGCCTTCACCGGTGCCCAGCGCGGCGGCAAGCCCGGGCTGATGGAGCTGGCCAACCAGGGCACGGTGTTCCTCGACGAGATCGGCGAAATGTCGCCGTACCTGCAGGCCAAGCTGCTGCGTTTTCTTAGCGATGGCAGCTTCCGCCGCGTGGGCGGCGACCGCGAGGTGAAGGTGGATGTGCGTATCATCAGCGCCACCCACCGCGACCTGGAACGCATGGTCGCCGAAGGCACCTTCCGTGAAGACCTGTTCTATCGCCTGAATGTGCTCAACCTGCAAGTGCCGCCGCTGCGCGACCGGGGCCAGGACATCCTCATGCTGGCGCACTACTTCATGCAGCAGGCCTGCACACAGATCCAGCGCCCCGCCTGCCGCCTCACCCCCGCGACTCACTCGGCCCTGCTGGCCAACCCCTGGCCAGGCAACGTGCGTCAGCTGCAAAACGTGATTTTCCGCGCTGCGGCCATCTGCGAGGGCAACCTGGTAGATATCGGTGACCTGGATATCGCCGGAACCTCGGTGGCCCGAGGGCAGGATGGCGAGGTGGCAAGCTTGGAGCAGGCAGTGGGCGATTTCGAAAAGGCGTTGCTGCAGCGGCTATACGCCAGTTACCCCTCGACGCGGCAGTTGGCGGGGCGGCTGCAGACATCACATACGGCGATTGCACAACGGTTGCGCAAATACGGCATCACCAGCAAAAGCTCCTGACGGAACGATTTCAATACGCTGTAATTAATTCAATACAGCCTGGGGCTCACGCCGCCGGACAAGGGTCTGATCAACCTCGGGTTTTAGGCCACCCGTCAAATGTAGCGAATTCATTACAGTAGCCGGGCGCGCCTTTATAGCATTTTCTTACAACTCATTGATTTATATGGCTTTATTAATATTGGCCGCATTATTGCTACGGGATTCGCAATTCAAGAGCGCGGCCGCACCGCGCCCATCGCCCTGCTTCCCGAGGATCCCCCATGAGCGAGTTGCGTTTCACAGAAGATCACGAATGGCTACGTGTCGAAGACGACGGTAGTGTCACCGTGGGCATCACCGCCTACGCCCAGAACGCCCTCGGCGATGTGGTCTATGTGCAACTGCCTGAGCTGCAGCCTTATGAAAAAGGCGCCGAAGCCTCCACCGTCGAATCGGTGAAAGCCGCCAGTGGTGTGTACATGCCCCTGACCGGTGAAGTGGTCGCCGTCAACGAAGGCCTCAACGACAGCCCCGAGCTGGTCAACGAAGATCCGCTGGGTGAAGGCTGGTTCTTCCGCTTCATCCCGGCCGACATGAACCAAGTCAACGCCCTGCTCGACCAGGACGCCTACGACCGCTTGATCAAAGCCAACGACGACGCCTGAGGAGCCCGACCATGACTATCAACCTCGGCACCGCCAACGAATTCATTGCCCGCCACATTGGCCCGCGCGCCGCCGACGAGCAGGCTATGCTCGCCACTCTGGGCTTCGATTCGCTGGACGCCATGACCGCAGCGGTCATCCCTGACAGCATTAAAGGCACCAGCGTGCTCGGCTCGCAAGACGGCCAGAGCGAAGCCGATGCGCTCGCGGCGCTCAAGGCCATCGCGGGCAAGAACCAAGTGTTCAAGAGCTATATAGGCCAGGGTTACTACAACACCCACACCCCGTCGCCGATCCTGCGCAACCTGTTGGAAAACCCGGCTTGGTATACCGCCTACACCCCCTACCAGCCAGAGATTTCCCAGGGCCGCCTGGAAGCACTGCTGAACTTCCAGACCCTGATCAGTGACCTTACCGGCCTGCCGATCGCCAACGCATCCTTGCTCGACGAAGCCACCGCAGCGGCCGAGGCCATGACCTTCTGCAAGCGCCTGTCGAAGAACAAGGCCAGCCACACCTTCTTCGCCTCCGTGCACTGCCACCCTCAGACCCTCGACGTGTTGCGCACCCGTGCCGAGCCGCTGGGCATCGAAATCGTAGTGGGTGACGAGCGTGAACTGGGCGATGTCAGCGCCTTCTTCGGCGCATTGCTGCAATACCCAGCCAGCAACGGTGAGGTGTTCGACTACCGCGAGGTCGTCGCGCGCTTTCACGCCGCCAATGCCTTGGTCGCAGTCGCCGCCGACCTGCTGGCCCTGACCCTGCTCACCCCGCCTGGCGAGTTCGACGCCGACGTTGCCATCGGCAGCGCCCAGCGCTTCGGCGTGCCGCTGGGCTTTGGTGGCCCCCATGCGGCCTATTTCGCTACCCGCGATGCCTTCAAGCGTGACATGCCTGGCCGCCTGGTCGGTGTTTCGATCGACCGCTTCGGCAAAACTGCCCTGCGCCTGGCCATGCAGACCCGCGAACAGCATATCCGTCGCGAGAAAGCCACCAGCAACATCTGCACCGCCCAGGTGCTGCTGGCCAACATCGCCAGCATGTTCGCCGTGTACCACGGCCCGGCCGGCCTCAAGCGCATTGCTGAGCGCACTCACGCCCTCACCGCGATTCTCGCGGCCGGCCTGAAAACCCTGGGCCTGGAAGTGGTTGGGGAAACCGCCTTCGACACCCTGACCCTGGCCACCGGCAGTGCCACCGCCAGCTTGCATGACAAGGCGCGGGGCCAGGGTATCAACCTGCGCCAGATCGACGCTGCCCACCTGGGCCTGTCGCTCGACGAGACCAGCACCCAAGCCGACGTCGAGGCCCTCTGGCAACTGTTCGGCAGCGATCAGGCTCAGCCCGACTTCGCTACCCTGGCCGCCAGCACCGGCTCGCGTTTGCCGGCCACCCTGCTGCGTCAGTCGGCGATCCTTGAGCACCCGGTGTTCAACCGCTACCACAGCGAAACCGAGCTGATGCGCTACCTGCGCCTGTTGGCCGACAAGGACTTGGCGCTGGACCGCAGCATGATCCCACTGGGGTCATGCACCATGAAGCTCAACGCGGCCAGCGAAATGATCCCAGTGACCTGGGCCGAGTTTGGCAATCTGCACCCGTTCGCCCCAGCTGAGCAAAGTCAGGGCTACCTGCAGATGACTACCGAACTTGAGGCGATGCTGTGCGCCGCCACCGGATACGACGCGGTGTCGCTGCAACCGAACGCCGGTTCCCAGGGCGAGTACGCAGGCCTGCTGGCGATCCGCGCTTACCACCGCAGCCGCGGCGAAGGCCACCGCGATATCTGCCTGATCCCTTCCTCGGCTCACGGCACCAACCCTGCCACCGCGCACATGGCCGGCATGCGCGTGGTGGTCACCGCCTGTGATGCCCGTGGCAACGTCGATGTCCAAGACCTGCGCGCCAAGGCCATCGAACACCGCGAGCGCCTGGCGGCGATCATGATCACCTACCCGTCGACCCACGGCGTGTTCGAAGAAGCGATTGGCGAGATCTGCGCGATCATCCATGACAACGGCGGCCAGGTGTATATCGACGGCGCCAACATGAATGCCATGGTCGGCCTTTGCGCCCCAGGCAAATTCGGGGGCGACGTTTCGCACCTGAACCTGCACAAGACCTTCTGCATTCCTCATGGCGGTGGCGGCCCAGGCGTCGGGCCGATCGGCGTCAAGTCGCACCTGGCGCCGTTCCTGCCAGGTCACGCGGCGCTGGAAAACCCCGAGGGGGCCGTATGCGCCGCGCCGTTCGGCAGCGCCAGCATCCTGCCGATCACCTGGATGTACATTCGCATGATGGGCGGTGCCGGGCTCAAACGTGCTTCGCAGATGGCGATTCTCAACGCCAACTACATCGCCCGCCGCCTGGAAGAGCACTATCCGGTGCTGTACACCGGTGGCAACGGCCTGGTCGCCCACGAATGCATCCTTGACCTGCGCCCACTCAAGGACAGCAGCGGCATCAGCGTCGATGACGTGGCCAAGCGCCTGATCGACTTCGGCTTCCACGCCCCGACCATGTCGTTCCCGGTGGCAGGCACGCTGATGATCGAGCCGACCGAAAGTGAGTCCAGGGAAGAACTGGATCGCTTCTGCAACGCCATGATCCAGATCCGCGAAGAGATCCGCGCCGTGGAAAACGGCAGCGTTGACAAAGATGACAACCCGTTGAAAAACGCCCCGCACACTGCAGCGGAACTGGTAGGTGAATGGCGCCATGGCTATAGCCGCGAGCAGGCCGTGTATCCACTGCCCAGCCTGGTGCAAGGCAAGTACTGGCCGCCGGTCGGTCGCGTCGACAACGTGTTTGGTGATCGCAACCTGGTCTGCGCCTGCCCGTCGATCGAGAGCTATCAGGACGCCTGATAGCATCTAGGCTTGACACACAACCTGTGGGAGCGGGTTCACCGGCGAATGCGTTAGTGGCTGCATCGCCCTATTCGCGGGCCAACCCGATCCCGCTCGGTCCAGTGTCCGCCCAAACAACCCAGCTGGAGGCAGCATGTCACTGAGCGTCTTCGACTTGTTCAAGATCGGCATCGGCCCCTCCAGCTCCCACACGGTCGGGCCTATGCGCGCTGCCGCGCGCTTTGTTCAGGGGCTGCGCCGCGATGGCTTGCTGGCCAGCACCGTCAGCGTCAAGGCCGAACTCTACGGCTCGCTTGGCGCCACCGGCAAAGGCCACGGCAGTGACAAGGCGGTATTGCTCGGCCTGCAAGGCGAGCACCCAGATACCGTCGATACTGAAACCATCCCCGCCCGCCTGCAGGCCATCCGCGCCAGCGGTCAGCTCAGCCTGCTGGGTGAGAAGACCATCGCGTTCGACGAGAAGCAGCACCTGGCGATGATCCGCAAACCCCTGGCCTACCACCCCAACGGCATGATTTTCCGAGCCTTCGATGGCGCCGGTCTACAAATTCGCAGCCGCGAGTACTACTCGGTAGGTGGTGGCTTCGTGGTGGATGAGGATGCTGCCGGCCAGGACCGAATCGTCGAAGACAGCACCGTGCTGGCCTATCCATTCACGACCGCCAAAGCTTTGCTCGGCCACTGCATCGCGCACCAGTTGTCGATCAGCCAGGTGATGCTGGCCAACGAGGCCGCCTGGCGCCCTGAAAGCGAAACCCGCAGCGGCCTGCTGCACATTTGGCAGGTGATGCAGGATTGCGTCGAAGCCGGCTACCGTCACGAAGGGGTTCTACCCGGCGGCCTGAAGGTCAAGCGCCGCGCTCCGGCACTGTACCGCCAACTGAGCCGCCACCCGGAAGCCAACCTGCGCGATGCGTTGTCGGTGCTCGACTGGGTCAACCTCTATGCCCTTTCGGTCAACGAGGAAAACGCCTATGGCGGGCGGGTAGTCACCGCGCCGACCAACGGTGCGGCGGGCATCGTGCCGGCAGTGCTGCACTACTACATGCGCTTCGTCCCAGGTGCCAGCGAAGAGGGGGTGGTGCGTTTTCTGCTGACCGCTGCCGCCATCGGCATCCTCTACAAGGAAAACGCCTCGATTTCCGGGGCTGAAGTCGGCTGCCAGGGCGAAGTGGGGGTAGCCTGTTCGATGGCCGCCGGGGCCTTGTGTGAGGTGATGGGCGGCACCGTGCAGCAAGTCGAGAACGCTGCTGAAATCGGCATGGAGCACAACCTTGGGCTGACCTGCGACCCCATTGGCGGGTTGGTACAGGTGCCGTGTATCGAGCGCAATGCCATGGGCTCGGTCAAGGCGATCAACGCGGTGCGCATGGCCCTGCGCGGTGACGGGCAGCACTACGTGTCGCTCGATAAGGTGATTCGTACCATGCGCCAGACCGGCGCCGACATGAAAAGCAAATACAAGGAGACCGCCCGCGGCGGTCTGGCCGTCAACATCATTGAATGTTGACCCGATATACAACCAAGGAGTCATCGATGTCCGAAACACTGCAAAAGACCCCGCTGCACGCCCTGCACCTGGAGCTGGGCGCGCGCATGGTGCCATTCGCCGGCTTCGACATGCCGGTGCAGTACCCGCTGGGGGTGCTCAAGGAGCACCTGCACACCCGCGAACAGGCAGGCCTGTTCGACGTATCGCACATGGGCCAGATCCTGCTGCGCGGCGCAGACGCCGCCAAGGCACTGGAGACTCTGGTGCCGGTAGACATCATCGACCTGCCAGCGGGTATGCAGCGCTATGCGATGTTCACCAACGACCAAGGTGGCATCCTCGACGACCTGATGGTCGCCAACCTGGGCGACGACACCTTGTTCCTGGTGGTCAACGCGGCCTGCAAAGAGCAGGACCTGGCCCACCTGCGCAAGCATATCGGCAACCGTTGTGAAGTGCAGGCGCTGTTCCAGGAGCGAGCCCTGCTCGCACTGCAAGGCCCGGCTGCGGTGAAGGTGCTGGAACGCCTGGTACCCGAGGTTGCTGGCATGACGTTCATGCAGGTGCGCGCAGTGAAACTGCTCGATGAAGACTGTTACGTAAGCCGCTCGGGCTACACCGGGGAGGACGGCTACGAGATTTCAGTGCCTGTCGGCGCCGCCGAGGCATTGGCGCGTCGCCTGCTGGCCGACCCGCAGGTGCAGCCCATCGGGCTGGGGGCACGCGACTCGCTGCGCCTTGAAGCAGGCCTGTGCCTCTATGGCCACGACATGGACACCCAGACCACGCCGATCGAAGCCAGCCTGCTGTGGGCAGTGTCCAAGGTTCGCCGAGCAGACGGCGGCCGTGCCGGTGGTTTCCCCGGCGACGAGGTCATATTTGCCCAGCAGCAAACGGGGGTGGCCCGCAAGCGCGTGGGTCTGTTACCGCAAGAACGCACGCCGGTACGCGAAGGCGCGGAGATTGTTGATGCGTTCGATAATAACGTTGGCAAAGTATGCAGTGGCGGATTTGGCCCGACACTCGGCGCCCCAGTCGCCATGGGCTATATCGATATCGAACACTGTGCATTGGACACTCCACTGTTCGCCTTGGTGCGCGGTAAGAAGATTGCCTTGAAAGTCAGCAAAATGCCTTTCGTTGCACAGCGTTACTACCGTGGTTGAAGACAGGACATAAGGTTCAGTGGCAGGTTGCAGATATTCGATTTCGAACCTGCCCAATAACGTTTGAACAGGGTTGCAGCCCAGGCACTACGGCGTTTTCGGCAAATTTTCGAAGGCCTGGAGAAAGCCCTGTTTTAGACGCGACCCAGGGCTTGTTTTTCTCTCGGGAGTTGGCGTAGAGTCACAACACTGTGTTTGCATGGGTCGCAACAGTTCGTGACCTGGGCCAGTAGCCTAGATTAGCTACAACCCGTTCGACGTCTCTTACTTTCCTGCAACCCAGCCCAGTGCTCTTTGGCGTATATATAACGCAAAAGAAACTGTCATCAATATTTAAGCTTCATAGGAAATAAGACAATGTCCCAGCGTCAGAACGGTACCGTCAAGTGGTTCAATGACGAAAAAGGTTACGGCTTCATCACTCCAGAAAGCGGTCCGGATCTGTTCGTGCACTTCCGCGCCATCGAAGGCAACGGCTTCAAGAGCCTGAAAGAAGGTCAGAAGGTCACTTTCGAAGCAGTTCAAGGCCAGAAAGGCATGCAGGCTGACAAAGTTCAGATTGCCTGAGGCAAACAGCGACTCCCATAAGCCCCTGCGATATGCAGGGGCTTTTTTTTGCCCGTAGAATAGCGGCTTCGTTACTCGGAGCTAATTTGCATGCCCAAGCCCTTGCTCTCTCCCCAGGGTGACTTTCCACCAGTCGGCCTCGGTCGGCGCCTGGCGGCGATGTTCTACGACTTCCTGCTTTGCACGGCACTGCTGATCGTCACCGCCGGTGCCTACAAGATGGTGCAGATGGCCATCATTGGCGAAGCCCGCATGCGCGAGCTGACCGAGGCCGGCGCGCTGGATGGCGACCCGCTGCTCTCGACCCTGCTACTTTTCGCACTGTTCGGCTTCTTTGCCAAATTCTGGACCCACGGTGGTCAGACCTTGGGCATGCAGGTTTGGGGGGTGCGTGTGCAGAACGCCGACGGCAGTGCGATCAGCCTGTGGCAGGCGCTGCTGAGGTTCATGGTGGCCATTGCGTCCTGGCTTTGCCTGGGGCTGGGCTTTATCTGGTCATTGTTCGACAAGCGTCAGCGCAGCTGGCACGACATTTACTCACACACCCAGTTGGTGCGCGTGCCGAAACCGAAAAAGCAGGTGTGAGGCAGCCGACCTTTAGGCTAATGCCATTCAATCAAGGTCGTACGCCCAGCTGTGGGGCCGCGTCGCGGCCCGTGGCGGGAACCCGCAGGGGGTTTTTAGGGGAGACACTGTGGAAGCGGGTTCATCCGCGAAGGGCTGCCAAGCAGCCCCATTGACGTCACTGACCGACTTTGACCCGTAGGCCGGCTCATCTGTCAGTTGTCGCCATCAGCCGGCACGGCGCAACAGCCAGAGACCGGCCACTGCACAGATCCCCGCTGGGATCACCACCGCAAGCAGCGGTGGGAAGCCGAACACTTGGCTCGACGGGCCCAGCAAGTCCTGGCCGATGCGGAATACGAAGCCCACCAGCACACCTGTGAACACGCGCTGGCCGAGGGTCACCGAACGCAGCGGGCCAAAGATGAAAGAAATCGCCATCAGCACCAGCGCTGCGGTGACCATCGGCTGCAGCACCTTGGTCCAGAACGCCAGCCAGTAGCGGGAGTTGTTCAGGCCTTGATCGGACAAGTAATGGATGTAGTCCCAAAGCCCGGTGATCGACAACGATTCAGGCGCCATGATCACGGTATTGAGCAACTGCGGGGTCAGCGACACGTCCCATTGCTCCGAAGGCGCCTTCACCACTTCGGTGTGGTCGCCACGGAAGTAGGTAGTGCTGATGTCGTTCAGGGTCCAGTGATCGCTTTCGAACTGGGCCCGACGGGCAAAGCTCGCCGACTGGATCTTGCGCTCGCTGTCGAAGCGATAGCGCGTCACACCCAGCAGCAAGCCATTGGGCTGCACCGCGTTGATGTGCACGAACTCCTCCCCCTGGCGGTGCCACATGCCATGTTTGGAGCTCTGCGCTTCACCGCCACCCTGCGCCAAGGACCGATCGGCCTGGGCTTTGTTCTCGGTGACCGGAGCGACATATTCACCTACCAGCAGCCCAACCAGCATCAGCACCAGCATGGGCTTCATCACCGCCCAGACGATGCGGCCAATGGAAACGCCCGCCGCGCGCATGATGGTCAGCTCGCTGTTGCTGGCAAGGCTGCCGAGGCCGATCAGGCAGCCGATCAGCCCCGCCATGGGCAGCATGTCGTATAGCCGCCGAGGCGCTGTCAGTAGCACGTATTTGCCAGCGTCGAGCAGGGTGTAGGTGTCGCTCAGGTCGCCCATCTCGTCGATGAAGGCGAACAGCGAGGCCAGGCCAAGGATGATCCCCAGCACCGCCAGAATGGCCAGCAGCACGCTCTGGCCGATGTAACGGTCAAGCTTAGCCACGGGCCACCTCCGCACGACGGGCAGCCATTTTCAGGCGCAGCGGCTCCCAGTACATCAGGCCCAGGCCGATCAGCAGGAACAGCCCATGTACCCACCACAGGCCAAGGCCAATGGGCAACTTGCCCTTTTCCAGAGCGCCACGAACGGAAATCAGCATCGTCAGGTAAGCCATGTACAGAAGAATCGCCGGCAGCAGCTTGAGGAAGCGGCCCTGGCGCGGGTTGACCCTGGCCAGCGGCACCGCCATGAGGGTCACGATGAACACCAGGATCGGAAGCGACAGGCGCCATTGCAGTTCGGCACGTTCGCGTGGGTCGGTCTTGCCGAACAGCTCCAGGGTCGGAATCGCCTCGCGGTCGGTTACCTCTTCAGCCACCTCCGGCTTGGGCAGCAACACCCCATAGGTGTCGTACTTGATGGCGCGGTAGTCAGCCTGGCCCGGATTACCGTCATAGCGGTAGCCATTTTCCAGCACCAGGTAGCGATTGCCGTCGGCCTGCACTTCCTGGTGGCCCTTCTCGGCAACCAGCACCGACGGGGCACGGTCCTTGGTCTTGTCCTGGTTGAAGCGCTTCTCGGAAATGAACACCCCGGCCAGCTTCACGCGGTCGTCAGACAGCTGCTCGGTGTAGGTCACCCGTGAACCGTCGCGCAAAGTCTGGAAGCGGCCCGGTACCAAGGTATCGAACTCGGTCATCGCGTCCTGCTGGGCGATGATCTTTTGTACCTGGGCAACGCCCAAGGGGGACAAGCTCATGCTCAGCCAGGCGACCAGCAGGGCGACCAGTGCAGCCGGCGCCATGGTCAGGGCCAGCAGGCGCTGCTGGCTCATGCCGGTTGCCGACAGCACGGTCATTTCGCTTTCCAGGTAGAGCCTGCCATACGCCAGCAGGATCCCCAGGAACAGGCCCAGCGGCAGAATCAGCTGCAGGAAACCTGGCATGCGAAAGCCCATGATCAGGAACAGCACGCCAGGGTCGAGGATACCCTGGGCGGCCTGGGCCAGGTACTTGATGAAGCGCCCACTCATGATGATCACCAGCAGCACGGCGCTGACGGCGCTCAAGGTCACCAGGACCTCGCGGGACAGATAACGAAAGACGATCAAACCAGACACTCCTGGGTTGTCAGGGGCGGACTGCCAAACATTGGCCTGTGACATCCAGAACCAAAGCCGGTTCGCCTACGGCGAACCTCCATATGAAGTGCGCGCATTATCCTGTGATTGACGGCGCCTGTCACTTGGCCGCGCATCAACAGCCACATCGGGCTTGTCAGCACGCTTGCCCGAGGCTCAAACTGGCAGCTTTTCCACTGGTGCGCGACAACGCGGCCAGGCCCGTCCAGAGCGCGAAAAACCATAGCGCCACCTGCAAAGATCATTCGGGGACCCTGACATGGAACTGGTTGTAAAAAGCGTAGCTGCTGCATCCGTAAAAACCGCCACCCTGGTGGTAGCGGTCGGTGAAGGGCGCAAGCTCGGCACCGTCGCCAAGGCTGTCGACCAAGCTTGTGAAGGCGCCATCAGCGCAGTGCTCAAGCGCGGCGATCTGGCTGGCAAACCTGGCCAGACTCTGCTGCTGCAAGCCTTGCCTGGCCTGAAGGCCGAACGGGTGTTGCTGGTCGGCAGCGGCAAGGACGAAGCACTTGGCGATCGCGCCTGGCGCAAACTGATCAGCAGCGTTGCTGGCGTGCTCAAGGGCCTGAACGGCACCGATGCGGTGCTGGCACTGGATGACATCGCCGTCAGCCACCGCGATGCCCACTACGGCAAGTATCGTCTGCTGGCCGAGACCCTGCTCGACGGCCAATACGTGTTCGACCGTTTCAAAAGTCAGAAAGCCGAGCCGCGTGCCCTCAAGAAAGTCACCCTGCTGGCAGACAAAGCCGGGGTGGCCGAGGTCGAGCGCGCCGTCAAGCATGCCAGTGCCATCGCCACCGGTATGGCGTTCACTCGCGATCTGGGCAACCTGCCGCCGAATCTGTGCCACCCAAGCTACCTGGCCGAGCAGGCCAAAGACCTGGGCAAGGCGCACAAAGGGCTGAAGGTCGAGGTCCTCGACGAGAAAAAGATCAAAGACCTGGGCATGGGCGCGTTCTATGCCGTGGGCCAGGGTAGCGAGCAGCCGCCACGCCTGATCGTACTGAACTACCAGGGCGGCAAAAAGGCCGACAAGCCGTTCGTGCTGGTGGGCAAGGGCATCACCTTCGATACCGGCGGCATCAGCCTCAAGCCCGGTGCCGGCATGGATGAAATGAAATACGACATGTGCGGCGCCGCCAGCGTGTTCGGCACGCTGCGTGCCGTGCTGGAGCTCAAGTTGCCGATCAACCTGGTTTGCCTGCTGGCTTGCGCCGAGAACATGCCAAGCGGCGGCGCCACTCGCCCAGGCGACATCGTCACCACCATGAGTGGTCAAACGGTCGAAATCCTCAACACCGACGCCGAAGGCCGCCTGGTACTGTGCGACACCCTGACCTACGCCGAGCGCTTCAAACCGCAGGCGGTGATCGATATCGCCACCCTGACCGGCGCCTGCATCGTCGCCCTGGGCAGCCACACCTCTGGCCTGATGGGTAACAACGACGAACTGGTCGGTCAACTGCTCGAGGCTGGTAAGCGTGCCGACGACCGCGCCTGGCAGTTGCCGCTGTTCGACGAGTACCAAGAGCAACTGGACAGCCCATTTGCCGACATGGGCAACATCGGTGGCCCGAAAGCCGGCACCATCACCGCAGGCTGCTTCCTGTCGCGCTTCGCCAAGGCCTACAACTGGGCGCACATGGACATCGCCGGCACCGCGTGGATCAGCGGCGGCAAGGACAAAGGCGCTACCGGCCGCCCGGTGCCCCTGCTGACCCAGTATCTGCTGGACCGCGCCGGCGCCTGATGCCGTGAAGCCAGCGGCGCCCCTGACGCCGCTGGCTGGCAGAGCACACCATGAGCAAAGTCGATTTCTACATTCTTCCCACCGACTCGCTGTCGGCGCGGCTCGATTTCGCCTGCAAACTGTGCGAAAAGGCCTGGCGCCTCGGTCACCGGGTCTACCTGCATTGCCAGGACGCCGAGCAGCGTAGCGAGCTGGACCAACGGCTTTGGCAGTTCAAGGGTGAGGCGTTCGTGCCCCATGACTTGGCTGAAACGCACCCGCACACGTCAGTGGCGCTGGGGTTGGCGGACGACGCAGGGGAGCATCGTGACCTGCTGATAAACCTGGGTGCCGATGTACCGGGTTTCGTTGGCCAGTTCGAGCGGGTTGCCGAAATCGTTGTCGAGGACCCAGGCATTCGCCAATCGGCCCGGGAGCGGTTCCGTTTCTACCGTGAACAGGGCTATGCTCTGCAAGACCACCGCTTACAGCGACTTTGACGACGATGGACAAGCCCTCCGCCCTACCCGATTCTGCTCACTTGCTGGATGACCTGGAGTCGATTCGCCAGCTGCTTGGCGATTCTGACCTGCAACCGCCGCTGCTGACCGAAACAGTCGAGCAAATCCCGCTGTTGCTTGATGTGCCCAGCGGACATGCACCACAAGCCTCTGAACAGCCTATGGCAAGCCCACCCCAGGACGACCCGCAGACTCGCCGCCAGGACACTCTGCTGCACCTGGACAGCGAGCTGCGCGCCGCTGCGCAGATGATCATGCAGGACGTGATCAACGACTTCACCCCACACATCGAAAACGAGATCAAACGCCGCCTGGATGCGCGGATCGAGCGCTTGATCAAACGTTCGGAGTGAGCCTGCAAGTGTGCGGTGCCGGTGCCACACACCGCACTGCATGCTTCGCGGGTAAAGCCGATCTCCCAGCTTGGTGCTCACCTTGAGGTATTAGCAGGCCTTGTGGGTTGAGCTAAGCACAAGCCAGGCCCGCCTTGCCAGATAGCAGCAGCTTGTCGCCTGCGGCCCCCAGCTTGGTTATACTTCCCGGCTTTCCCGAATAAATGCACAGGGTCCCGCCGCGCATGGATAAGACCTACCAGCCGCACGCCATCGAAACTTCCTGGTACAACACCTGGGAGTCCGAAAACTATTTCGCTCCACAAGGTGCAGGTGAGTCCTACACCATCATGATCCCGCCACCGAACGTGACGGGCAGCCTGCACATGGGCCACGGCTTCAACAACGCGATCATGGATGCCCTGATCCGTTTCCGCCGCATGCAAGGCCGCGACACCCTGTGGCAGCCTGGTACCGACCACGCCGGTATCGCCACCCAGATGCTGGTTGAACGCCAGCTCGAAGCCAAGGGCCAAAGCCGCCACGACCTGGGCCGTGAAGCCTTCCTGGAGAAAATCTGGGAGTGGAAGGACCAATCAGGTGGCAATATCAGCCGTCAGATCCGTCGCCTGGGCTCGTCCGTGGACTGGAGCCGCGAACGTTTCACCATGGACGACGGCCTGTCCGAGGCGGTGAAGGAAGCCTTCGTGCGCTTGCATGAGGACGGCCTGATCTACCGTGGCAAGCGCCTGGTCAACTGGGACACCAAGCTGCACACGGCCATTTCCGACCTCGAGGTGGAAAACCACGACGAGAAAGGCCACCTGTGGAACCTGCGCTATCCGCTGGCCGACGGCGCCAAGACCGCCGAAGGCAAAGACTACCTGGTGGTTGCCACCACGCGTCCGGAAACGCTGCTGGGTGACGCCGCCGTTGCCGTCAACCCGACTGACGAGCGCTACCAGGCCTTGATCGGCAAATTCGTCGAGCTGCCACTGGTCGGCCGCCGCATCCCGATCATCGCCGACGATTATTGCGATCCCGAGTTCGGCACTGGCTGCGTGAAGATCACCCCAGCGCACGACTTCAACGACTACGAAGTCGGCAAGCGCCACAACCTGCCACTGCTGAACATCTTCGACAAGAACGCACTGGTGCTGTCCGCCGCGCAGGCCTTCAACCTCGACGGCAGCGTCAACGAGCAGATCGAAACCGGCCTACCTGCCCAGTACGCAGGCTTGGACCGCTTCGTCGCCCGCAAGCAGATCGTCGCCGATCTCGATGCCCAAGGCCTGCTGGTCAGTATCGATGACCACGCCCTCAAAGTGCCAAAGGGCGACCGTTCCGGCACGGTCATCGAGCCTTGGCTGACCGACCAGTGGTACGTTTCTACCAAGCCTTTGGCAGAGCCTGCCATCGAAGCCGTGGAAGATGGCCGTATCCAGTTCGTGCCAAAGCAATACGAAAACATGTACTTCTCTTGGATGCGCGATATTCAGGATTGGTGCATCAGCCGCCAGCTGTGGTGGGGCCACCGCATTCCGGCCTGGTACGACGAAGCTGGCCAGGTCTACGTCGGGCGCAACGAAGAAGAAGTGCGTGCCAAGCACAAGCTGGGCAGCGATGTGAAGCTGCGCCAGGACGACGACGTGCTCGACACCTGGTTCAGCTCGGGCCTGTGGACCTTCTCCACCCTGGGCTGGCCGGAGCAGACCGAGTTCCTGAAGAAATTCCACTCCACCGATGTGCTGGTGACCGGCTTCGACATCATCTTCTTCTGGGTTGCGCGCATGATCATGCTGACCATGCACCTGATCAAGAACGAAGACGGCACCCCGCAGGTACCGTTCAAGACCGTGTACGTACACGGCCTGGTGCGCGATGGCCAAGGCCAGAAGATGTCCAAGTCCAAGGGTAACGTGCTCGACCCGCTGGACATCGTCGACGGCATCACCCTCGATGCCCTGCTGGAAAAACGCACCAGCGGCATGATGCAGCCCAAGCTTGCCGAGAAGATCGCCAAGCAGACCAAAGCGGAATTCCCGGAAGGTATCGCCAGCTACGGCACTGACGCCCTGCGCTTCACCTTCTGCTCGCTGGCCTCCACCGGCCGCGACATCAAGTTCGACATGGGCCGCGTCGAAGGCTATCGCAACTTCTGCAACAAAATCTGGAACGCCGCCCGCTACGTACTGGACAAGGGCGAGGACTGCGGGCAGAACGGCGAAGCCTACGAGCTTTCGCTGGCAGACCGCTGGATCATCTCGCAACTGCAACGTACCGAAGCCGAAGTCACCCGCCAGCTGGAGCAGTTCCGCTTCGACCTGGCCAGCCAGGCGCTGTACGAGTTCATCTGGAACCAGTACTGCGACTGGTACCTTGAGCTGTCCAAGCCGGTGCTGTGGGACGAGAACGCTCCGGTCGAGCGCGCCCGTGGCACCCGCCGCACCCTGGTGCGAGTGCTGGAAGTGGCGCTGCGCCTGGCGCACCCATTCATGCCGTTCATTACCGAAGAAATCTGGCAGCGCATTGCGCCGCTGGCTGGTATCGAAGGCAAGACCATCATGCTGCAGCCATGGCCAGTGGCCAATGAAAGCCGCATCGATGGGGCTGCCGAAGGCGATATCGAATGGCTCAAAGAACTGATGGTCGGCCTGCGCAACATCCGCGCCGAGATGAACATCGGCCCCGGCAAACCGCTGCCGCTGTTCCTGAAGAACGCCAATGCTGACGACCAGCGTCGCCTGCAGGAAAACGAAGCGTTGCTCAAGAAGCTGGCCAAAGTCGAATCGTTCACGGTACTGGGCGATGCCGACGAGGCCCCGCTGTCGGCCACTGCCCTGGTCGGCGACCTGCAGGTACTGGTACCGATGGCCGGGCTGATCGACAAGGACGCCGAGCTGGCTCGCCTCAACAAGGAGATCCAGCGCTTGCAAGGTGAGGTTCAGCGCGTGGGCGGCAAGCTGTCCAACGCCGCATTCGTCGACAAGGCACCGCCTGCGGTAATCGAGAAGGAGCGCGCCAAGCTGGCTGAGTCCGAGCAAGCCCTGGCCAACTTCACCGAGCAGCATGCGCGCATTGCAGCGCTTTAATCTCTAGAGAGACCGATGGGCCCGCTTTGTGGCCCTTTCGCGACACAAGGCCGCTCCACAGAACGGCGCCGACTCTAAAGGCGCTACTGTTCTGCTGGAGCGGCCTTGTGCCGCGAAGGGGCTGCCCAGCAGCCCCAGGCTCCATAGCCACCGCTCGTATAGGGCTGGACACTGTCATGACTTCGAACAAACCCACCCTGCACCCGCGCAACCGCCATCAGGGCCGCTACGACTTTCCCAGCTTGATCAAGGCCCACCCAGACCTGGCCCGCTTCACCATCACCAACCCCCACGGCAAACCCAGCATCGACTTCGCCAACCCAGAGGCGGTGCGTGTGTTCAACCGAGCCTTACTCAAGGCGCAGTATGGCATCCAGTATTGGGATATCCCTGCCGATTACCTGTGCCCGCCCATCCCAGGGCGTGCCGACTACCTGCATGTGGCCGCAGACCTGTTGGCCGCAGACAACGCCGGCGAAGTGCCGAGGGGCCCTCAGGTCAAGGCATTGGACATTGGCGTGGGCGCTAACTGCATCTATCCATTGCTAGGCCATAGCGACTACCGCTGGCGCTTCCTGGGCTCGGACATCGACCCGGTTGCGCTGGGCTCGGCCAAGGCCATCGTTCAAGCCAACGGTTTGAGCAAAGCCATCAGCCTGCGCCAGCAAGCCAACCGCAAATGCATTCTCACCGGCCTGCTGAAAACCGAAGAGCGCTTCGACCTGACCCTGTGCAACCCACCCTTCCATGCTTCGCGCGAGGAGGCTACCCGCGGCAGCCAGCGCAAGTGGAAGAACCTGGGCAAGCAAGACCCCAAGCGCAAGTTGCCAGTGCTCAATTTCGGCGGGCAGAACAACGAACTGTGGTGCGAAGGCGGCGAGATCCGCTTCGTTACCCAACTGGTGGAGGAAAGCCAGCAATACGCGCAACAGGTGCTGTGGTTCACCAGCCTGGTGTCCAAAGCCAGTAACCTGCCAGGTATCGAAGCGGCGCTCGAAAAGGCCGAGGCCAAGGCCGTACGCATTACCGAGATGGGCCAGGGGCAAAAGCAGAGCCGTATGGTCGCCTGGAGCTTCCTCGACGATGCCGCGCGCCAAGCCTGGCATGCCCGGCGTAAATCGCAGGCATGAAAAAACCGCGCCTGGGCAACCCGGGCGCGGTTGTAATCAACGCATCGACAATTACTTGTTGATGGCGTCGCTCAGGCCTTTGGCTGGAACGAACTTCACAACTTTCTTGGCAGCGATTTCGATGGCAGCGCCGGTCGAAGGGTTGCGACCGGTGCGGGCAGGACGCTCGGAGACTTTCAGTTTGCCGATACCTGGCAGAGTGATTTCGGCGCCGTTTTCCAGTTGGTCGGCAACGATCTGGCCCAGTTGCTCCAGTGCGTTACGCGCGGTGGTCTTTGGCGCGTCGATAGCTTCAGCGATATCGGCAATCAGTTGGTCTTTGGTCAATGCCATGGTGATGTTCCTTCCCTATCAAATTCAGTGGTTATGCAGCGTTCGACGACGTTATCGGGCCAGCCCCTGAACTGTGGAGGGCCGCGCCAATCGCGCATGTAGATGCGTAATCCGGCGTTTGGTTCGACACCGCGTGAGCACGCTGCCAGCAATGCGCCACACGGGGTGCGCAAGACCGCGCAAAGCTAACACAGGAATGGATAAATATCCGCTACCGGCCTCGATTTAGTGCAGGTTTTTCGGGGGTTTTGGCCGAAAAGCTACAAATCTGAACAAAAAACGAACAACCGACATTTCAGCCAACATCCGGCCACAGCACCACCTGTGGTCTGGGGTAAACTGGCCAACTTTTACAGCGCGGCCTGCGGCCGCCCCGGACTTACCGAGAATTCCATGCCAATCCGTCATTGCATCGTTCACCTGATCGACAAGAAGCCCGATGGCAGCCCCGCCGTGCTCCATGCACGGGATAGCGAACTGGCCGCATCGGATGCCATCGAAAACCTGCTGGCCGACCTCAACGACAGCTACAACGCCAAGCAAGGCAAGGCATGGGGCTTTTTCCACGGCGAGTCCGGTGCCTATCCACTCAGTGGTTGGCTCAAGCAGTACCTGGAAGCCGAAAAGGACTTCACGGCATTCAGCCGCTTGGCGGTCGAACATCTGCAAAAGCTGATGGAAGAGTCCAACCTCTCCACTGGTGGCCACATTCTGTTCGCCCACTATCAGCAAGGCATGACCGATTACCTGGCCATCGCCCTGCTGCACCACAGTGAAGGCGTAGCGGTGGATGCCGAGCTGGATGTGAAGCCCTCGCGCCACCTCGACCTTGGCCAACTGCACCTGGCGGCGCGCATCAACCTGTCGGAATGGAAGAACAACCAGAGCTCCAAGCAGTACATTTCGTTTATCAAAGGCAAGAACGGCAAGAAGGTCTCGGACTACTTCCGTGACTTCATCGGCTGCCAGGAAGGCGTCGACGGCCCGGGCGAAACACGCACCCTGCTCAAGGCCTTCAGCGACTTCGTGGAAAGCGAGGACTTGCCTGAAGAGTCCGCCCGCGAAAAGACCCAGACCCTGGTCGACTACGCCACCACTCAAACCAAATTGGGTGAGCCAGTTACCTTGGAAGAGCTTTCGAGCCTGATCGACGAAGACCGCCCAAAAGCGTTCTACGACCACATCCGCAACAAGGACTATGGCCTATCGCCGGAAATCCCCGCGGACAAACGCACGCTCAACCAGTTCCGCCGCTTCACCGGCCGCGCCGAGGGCCTGTCGATCAGTTTCGAGGCGCACCTGCTCGGTGACAGGGTGGAATACGACGAGGCCGCCGGCACCCTCATCATCAAAGGCCTGCCGACCACCTTGGTGGATCAGCTCAAGCGCCGCAAGGACTGATCACCCGCCATCATAGGAGGCAACCAGAGCCTCCTTGGCCGATTTGCGCAACTTCTTCACCAGGCGCTCCTGACGCAGTGCTTCGCCCTTGTCGGGCCACTGCTCGACATAAACCAGTGCCTGCGCGGGGCTGGTCTTGAAATAGCGGGCGCCCTGGCCTTTCTGGTGGGCCACGAACCGCCGCTGAGGGTCATCGCTGACACCGCAATACAGCGAGCCGTTGGCGGCCCGCACCAGGTAGACATACCAAGGCTTCACTACCTCAGGCGGTATATTTTCACTCACGACGCTCGCTCTTTTCATCATTAGCTTGATGGGCCCAATTCAAAAGGGCTTCATCATGTTTCCTACACTAACCCAATTGCTGGTCAGCGCCACGCTGTCGATTGCCGTGGCCAACGCCAATGCCTCTACCGGCACGCAAGTCGCCGCACAGATGCAGCGTAACCACGACTCGACCCCTACCCAATGTCAAGGCAATGCCGTACCCGCCCATGCCTGCTCAGGTGTGCTGCTGCGCAGTACCCGGCCCTCGCCCCAGTATCACACCTGGCATCACAGCCCCAACTCCAAAGCCAAAGGCGGCGTATCCTTCTCGTATCTGCGGGCAGATGTTCCAACCCTTCAATTGGCAGAAGATGGCCGCAGTGGATACACCTTGTATCCCCTGCTGCAACGACCAAAAGGCTCATTGCGGTACGAGCTGCTCTGCGCCTCGCCAACCGACAGTGACAGCTGGGAACGTGACAGGCACGGTTGTGGCAACAACCGCAAGACCGCAGACGTACAAATGGCCTGCCATGAACGAGGCATCCTAACCGCCGAGGATTGGATCGAACAGTTCAGAGAAAACCCGGACTACAAAGCTCAGTGCACATTCGACATACAACGGGAACGGGTGCCAGAACGCGCCGATGCTTTTTATCAGAGCCTGCGGGTCAAGCAGCTTTATGGCAACGAAATGCCCTACCCCTGGAACGAGGTGATCATACGCGCGTGGGATGAAGATCGCTCGAGCACCTTGCCGATTCAGTCGTTCTTCTACATCGAGGGACCGGGGGGAGCCTTGCAGCAGGCTCAGGCAGACCAGAAAGACTGGCACCGGACCAACGGCACCTTCATCCCGGTTATCCGCATCCGGCTACCCGCCACACTCCAAGAACGTGCTCAGTTCAGCTATCACGAAAGCGATCAGGCGGTGGCGCTGCCTTGACTGCGCTGAAACGCTCGCAAACCGTTGCACGCCTGCTGGCGCACCTTGTTCTGCAGCATCGGCGACCAGCCCAGCAGCAGCCCAGGTGCGCCCAAGGCCTGGCGTGACCAGCGCCACAGGTCGAAGCTGTCATCATGCTGGCAGATTTGCCCGTCGCGAATGACGAAACGCGCCTGAATATCATTGACCACGGTGCGGCCAGTCTGGCTGAACAGGTAGGTTGCAACCCAATGGGCGCACCCGCTGTGCAGGTCGGCCCGCACTTGGTCGAAGGTCAGCGAAAAGTCTTTGGCTCGGCTGGTCAGCATGCGCCACATATCACCCGCATCGCGGCCGCGCAGGGTACCGAACACCGGGTCGCTGAACACGATATCGTCGCTGTAGCAAGCCACCATGGCTTCTGCGTCCAAACGCTGAAAAGCCTGGTAGAAGCGGGTGATCAAAGCACAATTGGCATCGCTCATGGGCTTGTTGGTCCTTGCTCTGGGAAGCTGCACGATAATCCTCCCTGCCGGCATACGCCAGCAGGCGATCGCGCCAGATAAGCGCACCACAGGTGTCAGCGCTGCTCGCACGTCACCTGTACATGCAAGGCTCGCCCTGCCCCCAGCCCAAAGATGATCGCCCCAACGCCAAGCACGGCGAAGATCCAGCCCACTGCCGCCCAGCCACCGGTCAGGTCATGCACCAGGCCAACCGCGAACGGCCCCATGGACGCAACGGTGTACCCCACGCCCTGCGCCATACTGGAGAGGTTGGCCGCCACGTGGGCATCCCTGGAGCGCAGTACGATCAGCGTCAACGCCAAGGCGAAGGTACCGCCCTGGCCCAGCCCCAGCAGCACCGCCCAGCCCCACAGCCCACTGATCGGTGCATACAGGCAACCGAACAGCCCCGCCAGCGTGACCAGCATCACGATCACGATTGCCAGGCGTTGATCCTTGCCCCGCGTGGCCAACCAAGGTGCGCTCAGCGAGCTGACCAGTTGCACGATGACTGACCCAGAAAGCACCAGGCCGGCTTCAGTCGGGCTCAAGCCACGGCCAATGAGAATCGATGGTAACCAACCGAAGACGATATACGCGAGCGACGACTGCAGGCCCATATAGAGGGTCACCTGCCAAGCCAGCCGGTCACGCCACAGCCCGCGCACCCGGTAACTGACCTTGTGCAGGCCATAGCCCTGCCGCGCTTGTGGCAACCAAACAAGCATGGCCAGCAGCGCCGGAATCATCCAGAAGCCCAGGCCGAGGGCCCAGCTATCACCGAAATGCTGGGTCAACGGCACCGTCGCCCCCGCCGCCATGGCTGCGCCCAGGCACAGCGCCATGGTGTATACGCCAGTCAGGGTACCGGCGTGCTGCGGGAAGTCACGCTTGACGATCCCAGGCAAGAGCACGCCGATGATGCCGATGCTGGCCCCGGCCATCAGGCTACCGATGAATACACCGGCTACCCCCATGGCGCTACGCACCAGGATAGCCAATGCCAGCGTGAACAAAATGCCAAGGATCACCCGTTCGCTACCCAGGCGCCGTGCAAGTGCCGGTGCCAGGGGTGCGAACAGCCCCAGGCACAGTACCGGCAGCGTGGTCAGCAAGCCGGCCGCGGAGGCACTCAGGCCAAGGCCTGCCGTGACCTGGTTCAGCACTGGCGCCATGCTCGACAACGCCGGGCGCAGGTTCAACGCCACCAGCACCAGACCAAGCAGCAAGAGCCATGGGCGGTGCAAGGCTGGGGGCTGTTGCTGCACCTGCTCGTCATCGGCCTCGGCGTCGATCAGCAGTTCTTCCAGGTCGGTAGCGCGGGTAGGCGCCTCTCGGGTCGTTGGATCAGTCATGGGCAGTTTTGTCTTCAAGATTCGATAAGGGTCCGGCTGAGGGCCTTGGCCCGCTCCGGATCGCGTTGTTCGATGGCGTCGAGGATCTGCCCGTGCAGGTCGAAGGTCGCCTGACAGCGCGGCACGGTCGCCATGTTGTGTTGCAGCGCAGCGGCCACCACACCTGAAAAGTAACGGTACAGCTCGCTCAGGGCGGGATTGTGCGCGGCGTCGATCAAGCGCTGATGAAACACCAGGTCGCAGCTGACATAGGCGTCGATATCGCCGTGAAAGTGTTCGGCACTACCCGCCAGCGCCGCGCGTAATGCACGCAGGTCTTCGTCAGTGCGGCGTAACGCCGCCAGCCCGATGGCCTCAACCTCCAGAATGTGTCGTGTCTCGCGAGCCTGTTCAAAGGTGCAACGCGACATGGCCTGCACCGCTTGCAACGGATCCTGGCAGGTGCGCAGGTAGCTGCCATCACCTTGGCGCACTTCGACCAACCCACTGAATGCCAAGACCCGCATGGCCTCGCGTACAGTGTTGCGGCTGATGCCCATTTCCAGTGCCAACACCGGCTCGGTGGGCAGGCGCTGGCCCACTTGCCAGTGGCCTTGCAGGATGCGTTCGCGCATGCGCTCTACAGCCAGTTCGACCAGCGAGCGCTTTGCCAATTCGTGACTCATTCCATTCAACCAATCATCCGATGAATTAATCAAGCTTAGTCTTTCGCAGCATTGCCTGCCGGGAGCAGCCTAGCCCGCCCCCGGCAGGTGATCCTCAGTTCAGAGCATCAAGCAGTGCCTGATTCATCTCAGGGGTGCCAATGGTGATACGCAGGAACTGAGCAATGCGCGCTTGCTTGAAGTGACGCACGATCACACCCTGTTCACGCAGGCGAGCGGCCAGCTGCGCAGCATCCTGTTGCGGGTGGCGGGCAAAAATGAAGTTGGCCGCCGATGGCAGCACTTCAAAGCCTTTGGCCAGTAACTGCTCGACCAACGCTTCACGGCTCTCGATCACCTGGCGGCAGGTTTGCTCGAAGTAAGCCTGGTCTTCGAATGCTGCGGCTGCGCCGACGATCGCCATCCGGTCCAATGGGTAAGAGTTGAAGCTGTTCTTGATCCGCTCCAGTGCCTCGATCAAATCTGGATGCCCCACCGCCAGCCCAACCCGCAGCCCGGCCAAGGAGCGTGACTTGGAGAGGGTTTGGGTGACCAGCAAGTTATCGTAACGGTCCACCAGGCTGATGGCGGTTTCGCCACCGAAGTCAATGTAGGCCTCATCAACCACCACCACCGAATCGCGATTGGCCTGCAACAACTGCTCGATCGCCTGCAACGGCAGCAGGCAGCCAGTGGGTGCGTTAGGGTTGGGGAAGATGATCCCGGCGTTGGGCTTGGCATAGTCAGCGATGCGGATCTGGAATTGCTCATCCAGTGCCACTTGCTCAAAGCCTATGCCGTATAGGCCGCAGTAAACCGGATAGAAGCTGTAGCTGATGTCCGGGAACAGCAGCGGGCCGCGGTCGTGCTGGAACAGGCCGTGGAAAATGTGCGCCAGCACCTCGTCCGAGCCGTTACCGACAAACACTTGGGCGGTGGTGACGCCATAGTAGTCGGCAACCGCCTGCTTGAGCAGGTCGCTGTTCGGGTCCGGGTACAGGCGCAGGTTATCGTTCAATTCCCCGCGCATGGCTTCCAGCGCCTTGGGCGATGGGCCATAAGGGTTTTCGTTGGTATTCAGCTTCACCAGGCGGGCCATCTTGGGCTGCTCGCCGGGTACGTAAGGGACCAGTGCCTTGACGAAGGGGCTCCAGAATCGACTCATGTTCAGTTCCCCTTGCCTTGGGTCAGGATACGGTATTCGGCGCTGCGGGCGTGGGCGGTCAGCGACTCGCCACGGGCCAGAACCGAGGCGGTGTGGCCCAGTTCGGATGCACCTTGCTCGGAGCAGAAGATGATCGACGAGCGCTTCTGGAAGTCATACACCCCAAGCGGCGACGAGAATCGCGCAGTCCCGGAGGTCGGCAACACGTGGTTGGGGCCGGCGCAGTAATCGCCCAGCGCTTCGCTAGTGTGACGGCCCATGAAGATCGCGCCGGCATGGCGGATCTGCGGCAACCAGGCCTGTGGGTCAGCGACCGACAGCTCAAGGTGCTCAGGGGCGATGCGGTTGGCCACCTCGATGGCTTGCTGCATGTCACGCACCTGGATCAATGCGCCACGGCCGTTGACCGATTTTTCGATGATCTCGGCGCGCTCCATGGTCGGCAGCAGCTTATCGATGCTGGCGGCCACGCGGTCGAGGAACGCTGCGTCCGGGCTGACCAGAATGGCCTGGGCGTCCTCATCGTGCTCGGCCTGGGAGAACAGGTCCATCGCGATCCAGTCCGGGTCGGTCTGGCCGTCGCACACCACGAGGATTTCCGAAGGGCCAGCGATCATGTCGATGCCAACTTGGCCGAACACATGGCGCTTGGCAGTGGCGACGTAGATGTTGCCTGGGCCGACGATCTTGTCGACCTGCGGCACGCTTTCGGTGCCGTAGGCCAGCGCCGCGACGGCCTGTGCCCCACCAACGGTGAACACCCGGTCGACCCCGGCAATGCAGGCGGCAGCCAGCACCAGTTCGTTAACCTCACCGCGCGGGGTGGGCACCACCATCACCACTTCACCAACGCCTGCGACCTTGGCCGGAATGGCGTTCATCAGTACCGATGACGGGTAAGACGCCTTGCCGCCCGGCACGTAGAGGCCAGCACGGTCCAGCGGTGTGACCTTCTGGCCCAGCACGGTACCGTCAGCTTCGGTGTACTGCCAGGAGTCCTGTTTCTGCCGCTCGTGGTAAAGACGCACGCGAGTAGCGGCTTTTTCCAGCGCTTCGCGCTGAGCGTCAGTGATGCGGGTCAGGGCCAGTTCCAGGCGCTCACGGCCCAGGATCAGATCATCGATGGAATTGGCGTCAACACCGTCGAAACGCTGGGTGAACTCCACCAGCGCGGCGTCACCACGCTCACGCACGGCCTTGATGATGTCGAGCACGCGCTGGTTGACCGCGTCATCGGACACACTTTCCCAGCTCAGCAGATGATCCAGATGTCGGGCGAAATCCGGGTCAGCAGCGTTGAGACGGGCAATTGCAGTGGACACGGTCATGGCGAGGGCCTCGATTATTAGCGAATGCTCAGGCGCCCTAGGCTACCAGTCCATCCGCGCGGGCACCCGAGAAAAATGGCTATGACGCGGATAGACGGGCGCGGCAGCTAAGGCCGCGCGCAGAACTTAGCCGCGGTGTCGCGATTCGACCGCTTGGCGCAGCGTGTCGATCAGGCTCTGGATGCGGGCGTGCTGCATCTTCATCGATGCCTTGTTCACCACCAGGCGCGAACTGATGGTGGCGATCAGTTCCTGGGGCTCCAGGCCATTGGCACGCAAGGTATTGCCGGTATCTACCACGTCGATGATCTTGTCGGCCAGGTTGATCAGCGGTGCCAGCTCCATCGAGCCGTACAGCTTGATGATATCGACCTGGCGACCTTGCTCGGCGTAGTAACGCTTGGCTACGTTGACGAACTTGGTAGCAACGCGCAGACGCCCCTTGGGTTCGGGCGCACCGACCGCACCGGCGGTCATGAGCTTGCAGCGGGCAATCTGCAGGTCCAGCGGCTCGTACAGGCCTTGGCCGCCGTACTCCATCAGCACGTCTTTGCCAGCCACACCGAGATCGGCAGCGCCATGCTCGACGTAGGTCGGCACATCGGTAGCACGTACGATCAGCAGGCGCACGTCATCCTGAGTGGTGGGGATGATCAGCTTGCGGCTCTTGTCCGGGTTCTCGGTCGGCACGATACCGGCCTCGGCCAGCAATGGCAGGGTATCGTCGAGGATACGGCCTTTGGAAAGCGCGATGGTCAACATTGGAACGTCGGTCCTTAAGCGGCTACTGCCGGCCGGGCGACGCTCGCCCGACCGCATTCAATTCGAATGGCACATCCCTGTGCCAGCGGGCAACTAGCCCGGTACACGGCGGATTTTCGCGCCGAGCATCTGCAGTTTTTCTTCGATGCACTCGTATCCACGGTCGATGTGGTAGATACGGTCGATCAGCGTATCGCCTTCGGCGACCAGTGCCGACAGCACCAGGCTCGCAGAGGCGCGCAAGTCGGTGGCCATCACCGGGGCCCCTTTGAGGGCCGGTACACCGGTGACGATCGCGGTGTTGCCTTCGACCTGAATCTGCGCACCCATGCGGTGCATTTCGTACACGTGCATGAAGCGGTTTTCGAAGATCGTCTCGATCACGGCACCCGTGCCTTCGGCGATGGCGTTGAGCGAGATGAACTGCGCCTGCATGTCGGTTGGGAACGCCGGATACGGGGCGGTGCGCAGGTTGACGGCTTTCGGCCGCTTACCGTGCATGTCCAGCTCGATCCAGTCATCACCGGTGGTGAGGTCGGCGCCCGCTTCTTTGAGTTTTTCCAGCACTGCTTCAAGGATGGTCGGGTCGGTATCCTTGACCTTGACCCGGCCACCGGTCACGGCCGCAGCCACCAGGTAGGTGCCCGTCTCGATACGGTCGGGCATGACACGGTAGCTGGCCGAATGCAGGCGCTCGACGCCATCGATGGTGATGGTATCGGTACCTGCGCCCTGAACCTTGCCACCCATGGCATTGATGAAGTTGGCAAGGTCCACCACTTCAGGCTCGCGCGCGGCGTTCTGCAGCACGCTGCGGCCTTTGGCCAAGGCTGCGGCCATCATGATGTTCTCGGTACCGGTCACGCTGACGGTGTCGAAGAAGAAGTGCGCGCCGCGCAGGCCGCCTTCAGGCGCCTTGGCCTTGATATAGCCGCCTTCGACTTCGATGTTTGCGCCCATGGCCTCCAGGCCGCGGATATGCAGGTCGACGGGACGCGAGCCGATGGCGCAGCCACCAGGCAGTGCCACTTCAGCCTCACCGAAGCGAGCGACCATCGGGCCGAGCACCAGGATCGAGGCCCGCATGGTCTTGACCAGCTCGTAGGGGGCTACCAGGGTCTTGATGGTACGGGGGTCGATTTCCACCGCCAGCTTTTCGTCGATCACAGGCTCGATGCCCATGCGCCCGAACAGCTCGATCATGGTGGTGATGTCGTGCAGGTGCGGCAGGTTGCCGACGGTAACAGGGCCATCGGCCAGCAGGGTCGCCGCGAGGATCGGCAAGGCTGCGTTCTTCGCGCCGGAAATGCGGATCTCGCCGTCTAGACGAGCGCCGCCAGTAATAATCAGTTTGTCCATTGGAGTCTCGCCGCCACGTTGGCTCAGGTGCGCTCAGCCCAGGCTGCGCTGCTGAAAAATTTCATGGTTACCGCGTGGATGCTGCCATTGGCGATCCACGGATTCAGATGAGCGTAGATCGCCTGCTGACGTTTGACCGGGCTCAGGCCAGCCAACTCGTCGCTGATCACGTTCAACTGGAAGTTGCAGCCTTCGCCTTCAACTTCGACCCGGGACCCGGGCAATTTTTCTTCAAGGAAGCTCTTAACTTCTACGGCCTGCATGCTCAACCTCAATCGGCGCCCGATGCGCACGGGTCGGCCATCATACAAAAAAGCCCCTCGCCTGCGAAGCCCAACGAGAGGGCACGCGACCGAGGGGCCTCGCTTTACCACCAAAGCATCAGTTTGCCAGCACCTCGTCGAGGTCATAAACCCCGGCGATTTCGCGCATGTCTTCGGGCATCCCACGCACCTCGAAGGCCTTGCCGGCTGCCTGCGCGTCACGAATGAAGGCCAGCAGCAGCGACAGGCCGACGCTGGTCGAGCGCACCACCGCCGAGCAATCCAGCACCAGCCGGACCTCACGGCAACGCTCGATCAACGACTTGCCCTGCTTGCGCAGGGCCGGCCCGCTGCGGTAATCCAGCTCGCCAGCCAGGCGCAGCACGCCCGGCTCGGCCATGGTTACAGCGGCCTGGCTCATTTAACAGCCTTGTCTGGCGAGGTTTCGGCGGTCTGCTTGGCCTTGGCCACTTCGCCAGCCCAGCCATCGATGGTCTTGTCCAGGTCGTTGCCATTGCGCTGCATGGCATCGGCGAACTGATCGCGGAACAACTTACCGACGTTGATGCCGTTGACGATCACGTTACGTACCTTCCACTCGCCGCCGAGGTTTTCCAGGGTGTACTGCACCGGGTACACAGCACCGTTGTTGCCGGTGACCTTCATACCCACACTGGCGCGCTTGCCGTCGTCAGCCTTGGCCGGGTCGACGGTGATGCCCTGGTTGTTGTACTCCAGCAGCGCGTTGCCATAGAACTGCATCAGGCTGCGCTTGAAGTTCTCCTGAAAACGCTGCATCTGCTCGGGCGTTGCCTTGCGCGAATACTTGACGGTCATGATGCTTTTGGAAATGCCCTCGGCATCCACCACCGGCCCAAGGATGCGGTTCAGCGCGTCGTAGAAAGCGTTGGGGTTGGCTTTGTACTGCTCCTTGTTGGCCTTCAGGTCGCCCAGTAGCTCGTTGGTGGTGCTCTGCACCACCTCGTGCGGCGATTGCGCGGCCAGCGCCATCAGAGGGAAGGCCGCCAGCAATACCAGCAAGCCACGTCGCAGGATCGAAATCATGGATACTCCTTAATTAGCCGGTTGTGCTTCTTTAGGTTCCTTGCCAACGGAATTGAGCAGGAACTTGCCAATCAGATCTTCCAGCACCAGCGCCGACTGGGTGTCGTGGATGGTCGAGCCGTCTTTGAGCACCTCTTCTTCACCGCCCACACTGATGCCGATGTATTTCTCGCCAAGCAAACCGGCGGTCAGGATCGAGGCAGTGGAATCGGTCGGCAAATTGTTCACCGACTTGTCCAGCTGCAGCGTAACCCGGCCGGTGAAGGAATCACGGTCCAGATCGATGGCGGTGACCTTGCCGATGGTCACACCCGCCATGGTCACCTTAGCTCTGACAGTCAAACCGGCGATATTGTCGAAGTACGCATAAACTTTATAGGTATCGCTGGTCGGGCTGGCCGACAGCCCGCTGACACGCAGAGCCAGCAGCAGCAGCGCCAGGATCCCGGCCAGAAGGAACAGGCCGACACCGATTTCCAGGGTGCGGTTTTGCATCAGAAATCTCCAAACATCAAGGCGGTCAGAATAAAGTCCAGACCCAGCACTGCCAGCGAGGCGTAGACCACGGTCTTGGTGGTGGCACGGCTGATCCCCTCTGAGGTGGGTTCGCAGTCGTAGCCCTGGAAAACGGCAATCCAGGTAGTGACGAAGGCGAACACCAGGCTCTTGATCAGCCCATTGAGCACGTCGTCGGTAAAGGAAACGCTGTTCTGCATGTTGGCCCAGAACGAGCCTTCATAAACGCCCAGCCAGTCGACCGCCACCCAGGAGCCACCCCAGATGCCCACCACGCTGAAGATCAGCGCCAGCAGCGGCAACGAGATGAAACCCGCCCACAGGCGCGGTGCGACGATGTACTTGAGCGGGTCGACGCCGATCATTTCCAGGCTCGACAGTTGCTCGGTGGACTTCATGTTGCCGATTTCGGCAGTCAGCGCAGAACCTGCACGGCCGGCGAACAACAACGCAGTGACTACCGGGCCGAGCTCACGCAGCAGGGTCAGGGCAACCATCTGCCCCACCGCCTGCTCCGAGCCGTACTTGGTGAGGATGCTGTAGCCCTGCAGGGCCAGCACCATACCGATGAACATGCCGGAAACCACGACGATCGCCAGCGACAGCACGCCTACCGAGTACAGCTGCTTGGTCAGCAACTGGAAGCCGCCACCGATACCGCCACGGCCAATCAGCGCATGGAACAGGAACAGGCACGAGCGGCCGAGCACAGCCAGCACGTCGATCGCCGAACGCCCGAGCAGGCGAATACGTTCGATTAAGGATTTTCTGCGCATCAACGCGCCCCCAGCAGATCGGCGCGGTAGTCAGGCGCAGGAAAATGGAAGGGAACCGGGCCGTCCGGGTCGCCCTTCATGAATTGGCGAATGCGCGGGTTATCCGAGCCCATCAGTTCGTCAGGCGTGCCCTGGCCCAGCACCTGGCCATCACCGACCACATAGATGTAATCCGCGATACTGGCGGTTTCGGCAAGGTCGTGAGACACCACGATGCTGGTAATGCCCAAGGCATCGTTGAGCAGGCGGATCAGGCGCACAAGCACACCCATGGCGATCGGGTCCTGCCCGACGAACGGCTCATCATACATGAGGATCTGCGGGTCCAGAGCGATCGCCCGGGCCAGTGCCACACGGCGCTTCATACCACCCGAGAGCTCGTCCGGCATCAGGTCGATAGCCCCGCGCAGACCCACGGCCTGTAGCTTCATCAACACGATGTCGCGGATCATTTCGTCCGAAAGCTGGGTATGCACACGCAAGGGAAATGCGACGTTCTCGAACACATCGAGGTCGGTGAACAGCGCACCGCTCTGGAACAGCACGCCCATCTGCTTGCGCGCGTCGAACAGATCGCTGCGCGACAGGCTCGGCAGGTTCTGCCCGGCTACCCAGACCTCACCGCTCGAGGGCCTCAGCTGCGCGCCCATCAGGCGCAGCAGCGTGGTCTTGCCGCAACCCGACGGCCCCATGATCCCGGTGACTTTGCCACGCGGGATACGGATGTCGACATTGCTGAAAATGCTGCGCGAACCGCGCTTGAAGGTAACCCCCTTCAACTCGACCGCGTAGGCGCTATCCACACTCATCTAGACTCCTTGCTAGTGCAGCCTCGCACTCAGTGACGCCGGCCTTCATCGTGAAGACACATGCACTCGCGGCAGGCCGAATAGCGGCGAACTATAGCACCGCTGGGCATGCGCCCCAAGGCCATGAAACGTGTCATTCAGGGGTGCGACAGGGTTTGCAGACAATTGTTCAGACAATCGAGTGGGTGAGCCTTTCTTCCATTGCAGCTATAATCGCCGCCTTTTCATCAGGCAGTGCTTTCTACATGAGCCAATCCAACGAGCTGATCCAGTCCGCCCAGCGCACACTGCGCCTGGAACTCGAGGCCATACAAGGCCTGGCAACCAGCATCGACGCGAACTTCGTCAAGGCCTGCGAGCTGATCCTGGCCAGCACCGGGCGAGTGGTTGTAGTCGGCATGGGCAAATCGGGGCACATCGGCAACAAGATCGCCGCCACCCTGGCCAGCACTGGCACGCCTGCTTTCTTCGTGCACCCGGCCGAGGCCAGCCACGGCGACATGGGCATGATCACCCAGGACGATGTGATCCTGGCCTTGTCCAATTCCGGCAGCACGAGCGAAATCGTGACCCTGCTGCCGCTGATCAAGCGCCTTGGCATCAAGATGATCAGCCTTACCGGCAACCCGGACTCACCATTGGCCCAGGCTGCCGAGGTCAACCTTGATGCGCGGGTCGCCCACGAAGCCTGCCCGCTCAACCTGGCACCAACCTCCTCCACCACTGCCGCGCTGGTGCTGGGCGACGCCCTGGCCATCGCCCTGCTCGAAGCGCGCGGGTTCACCGCTGAAGATTTCGCCTTCTCGCACCCAGGCGGCGCCCTGGGCCGCCGCCTGCTGCTCAAGGTCGAGAACGTCATGCATGCGGGCGACGAGCTGCCACAGGTCAAGCGCGGTACACTGCTCAAGCATGCGCTGCTGGAAATGTCCCGCAAAGGCCTGGGCATGACCGTGGTGCTCGAGCAGGACGGCAGCCTGGCAGGGATTTTCACCGACGGCGACCTGCGCCGCAGCCTGGACCGCAACATCGACGTGCATACCGCGCTGATCGACGAAGTGATGACCGTACACGGCAAGACCGCCCGCGCCGAGATGCTCGCCGCCGAAGCGCTGAAGATCATGGAAGATCACAAGATCAGCGCCTTGGTGGTGGTCGACGGCAACGACCGACCGACCGGCGCTTTGAACATGCATGACCTGCTGCGCGCAGGGGTGATGTAACCGGGAGCGATGACGATGAACCAGAACCTGATGCAGCGTGGCAAGGCCATCAAACTCGCCGTGTTCGATGTGGACGGGGTGCTCACCGATGGGCGCTTGTATTTCCTCGAAGACGGCAGCGAATTCAAGACCTTCAACACCCTCGACGGCCATGGCATCAAGATGCTCATGGCATCGGGCGTGACCACCGCCATCATCAGCGGGCGCAAGACCCCGGTGGTCGAGCGCCGCGCCAGGAACCTCGGCATACCGCACCTGTACCAGGGCCGCGAGGACAAACTGGTGGTGCTCGACGGCCTGCTTGCCGAACTGGGCCTAAGCTATGAGCAGGTCGCCTACCTGGGCGACGACCTTCCGGACCTGCCGGTCATTCGCCGGGTTGGGTTGGGCATGGCAGTGGCCAATGCTGCACCTTTCGTGCGTCAGCACGCCCATGGCGTGACCGAGGCACTCGGCGGTGAAGGCGCCGCTCGCGAGTTCTGTGAACTGATCATGCAGGCCCAGGGCACCCTGGACGCTGCCAACGCCAACTACCTTTAAGGCTGCCCATGCTCAGCAAGAAAGCCCGCAACATCGCGCTGTTCGTGGTCATTGCCGCGCTGCTGGCGGCCGTCGGTTACTGGAATGTCAGCCCCGAGCGCTTCCTGGAAGAGCCAGCGGCGCAGGTCGACGAAAGCGCCATCGACTACTATGCGATCAACGCCCATAGCGTGCAGTTTCTGCCAGACGGCAAACTGCAGTACGAAATGACTGCCGACAAAGTCGAACACCTCAAGGCCAGCGAGGTCACTCTGGTGACCACGCCAGACCTGCACATGTACCGCGGTACCCAGTACCCATGGCATGTGCAGAGCGTTCGCGCCGAGGTCAACCCTGACGGCAGCGAAGTCGAACTGATCGATAACGTGCGCATTGCCCGCACCGACGAAAAACAGCGCGATACCATCATCACCAGCTCGCGCATGACCGTATTCCCACAGAAGCAATATGCGCAGACCGAGCAAGCCGTTAGAATCGACGGCGCCGGTGGCACAACCACAGGCAAGGGAATGAAAGCGTATTTGAAAGAAAGCAAGATCGACTTGCTCTCTAACGTAAGAGGACAGTATGAGGCTCGTTAAAACCCTCCCCCTTTTGCTCAGCCTGAGCGCAGCACTGGGAAGCGCGAGCGCCTTCGCCCTGCCGACCGACCGTGACCAGCCTATCCGTATCCAGGCCGACAACGCGCACCTGGACGACAAGCAAGGCGTGGCCACCTACACCGGCGATGTGATCATCACCCAGGGCTCGATGATGATCAAAGGCAACACCGTCACCATGACCCGCGCCGCCAATGGCGACATCGACGTGGTAACTTCGGTGGGCAACCTGGCGTATTTCGAACAGCAGCAGAGTACGGCCAAGCCCGACAAGATGAAGGGGTGGGCGGTGACCATCCAGTACCAGGCGCAGAAAGACACGGTTATCCTCACTGACCGCGCCAAGGTCGAAAACGAAGGCAACACCACCGAGGGCGAGAAGATCGTCTACAACACCAAGTCCCAGGTTGCGACCGCCGGTCGCGGTGGCAACGTGACTCAGCCACGTCAGCGCATCGACATGGTGATCCAGCCTAAGAAGAAGGCCGAGTAAATGGCAACCCTCAAAGCCCAGCATCTGGCCAAGAGCTACAAAGGCCGGCAAGTGGTACGTGATGTCAGCCTGTCGATCGACAGCGGGCAGATCGTCGGCCTGCTTGGCCCCAATGGCGCCGGCAAGACCACCTGCTTCTACATGATCGTGGGCCTGGTGCAGGCCGACCAGGGGCGCGTGCTGATCGACACCCTCGATGTCAGCCACCAGCCCATGCACGGGCGCGCCCGTGCAGGCATCGGCTATCTGCCGCAGGAAGCTTCGATCTTCCGCAAGCTGTCGGTGGCCGACAACATCATGGCCATCCTCGAGACCCGCAAGGACATCGACCGCGAGGGCCGGCGCAAAGAGCTGGAAAGCCTGCTCCAGGAATTCCACATCAGCCACATCCGCGACAACCTCGGCATGAGCCTGTCCGGCGGTGAACGCCGAAGGGTGGAAATCGCCCGCGCCCTGGCCACTGCGCCTAAGTTCATCCTGCTGGACGAACCGTTCGCCGGTGTAGACCCGATCTCCGTGGGCGACATCAAGCAGATCATTCATCACCTCAAAGCCAAGGGTATCGGGGTGCTGATCACCGACCACAACGTGCGTGAAACCCTGGATATCTGCGAGACCGCCTACATCGTCAATGACGGTCAACTGATCGCCGAGGGTGACGCCGAGACCATTCTGGCCAACGACTTGGTCAAAGAGGTTTACCTGGGTCACGAGTTCCGACTCTGACCGCAGGTTCTGCCTGGAGCACTGGCACTGTGCCCCAGTGGGGGCTTAAGTTGTTACAGCGCTCTAGGCAAACGCTACATTTTAAGGCATAAAACTTGCTTGATTTGGCGCCCCGGCGCCCTCGTGTAGTGGATGGCGCATGCGCGCCGGCGAACAAGGTATTAAGCCCCAGCCATGAAACCATCGCTCGTCCTAAAAATGGGCCAGCAACTGACGATGACCCCGCAGTTGCAACAGGCCATCCGTCTGCTTCAGCTCTCCACCCTGGACCTCCAACAGGAAATCCAGGAGGCGCTGGAATCCAACCCCATGCTCGAACGTCAGGAAGACGGCGACGATTTCGACAACAGCGACCCCATGGCGGACAACGCCGAGAACAAGCCGGCCGCCGAAGTTCAGGAGACTAGCTTCCAGGAAAGCACCAGCAGTGCCGAAAATCTGGAAGACGGAGAGTGGAACGAGCGAATCCCCAACGAGTTGCCGGTCGACACCGCCTGGGAAGATATCTACCAGACCAGCGCCAGCAGCCTGCCAAGCAATGATGACGACGAGTGGGATTTCACTACCCGAACATCGGCCGGCGAAAGCCTGCAGAGCCACCTGCTGTGGCAGCTGAACCTGGCCCCGATGTCCGATACTGACCGCCTGATAGCTGTCACGCTGATCGACAGCATCAATAACCAGGGCTACCTGGAAGATACCCTCGAAGAAATCTGCGCAGGCTTCGACCCAGAGCTGGACATCGAGCTCGACGAAGTCGAAGCAGTGCTGCACCGCATCCAGCAATTCGAACCGGCCGGCGTCGCTGCCCGCACGTTGGGCGAGTGCCTGCTGCTGCAATTGCGCCAACTGCCGGCCAGCACACCGTGGATGAGCGAAGCCCAGCGCCTGGTGACCGACTTCATAGACCTGCTCGGCAGCCGCGATTACAGCCAACTGATGCGCCGCATGAAGCTCAAGGAAGACGAGCTGCGTCAGGTGATAGAGCTGGTGCAGAGCCTCAACCCGCGCCCGGGCTCGCAGATCGAGTCGAGCGAGCCGGAATACGTGGTACCCGACGTGATCGTGCGCAAGGACAGCGAACGCTGGCTGGTGGAACTGAACCAGGAAGCCATCCCGCGCCTGCGCGTGAACCCGCAATACGCCGGCTTCGTGCGCCGCGCCGATACCAGCGCTGACAACACGTTCATGCGCAACCAGCTACAAGAGGCGCGCTGGTTCATCAAGAGTTTGCAAAGCCGCAACGAAACGCTGATGAAGGTCGCCACCCAGATCGTCGAGCATCAACGCGGGTTCCTCGACCACGGCGACGAAGCGATGAAACCGCTGGTCCTGCACGACATCGCCGAAGCAGTGGGCATGCACGAGTCGACCATTTCGCGGGTGACCACGCAGAAGTTCATGCACACCCCGCGCGGCATCTACGAACTGAAATACTTTTTCTCAAGCCACGTCAGCACCGCCGAAGGCGGAGAATGCTCGTCCACGGCTATCCGCGCGATCATCAAAAAACTGGTTGCGGCGGAAAATCAGAAAAAGCCATTGAGTGACAGCAAGATCGCTGGTTTACTGGAGGCACAAGGCATCCAGGTAGCCCGTCGCACCGTCGCCAAGTACCGCGAGTCTCTCGGCATCGCACCGTCGAGCGAGCGCAAGCGACTGATGTAGCGCCTGGTTGAGCCATAGCGTTTGTGGGGCAGGTGCAAGTCCTGCCTCTTTATGCACGGGCAACAAAGGAGAAGCTGTATGCAAGTCAATATCAGTGGACAGCATGTAGAAGTCACCCAGCCACTGCGTGAATATGTGCTCGAAAAGCTCGCTCGCGTGGAGAGTCACTTCGACAAGATCACCAACGTGCAGGTCATCATGAAAGTCGAGAAGCTGCAGCAAAAGGTCGAAGCGACCTTGCAGATTCCAGGCGGTGAAGTGGTTGCCAACGCCGAACACGAAGACATGTATGCAGCAATCGATGCCTTGGCCGACAAGCTCGACCGCCAACTGAAAAAACACAAGGAAAAACAGCAAAGCCTGCTGCAAGGTGCAGCCGCTCGCTGATCCCTCTCATCCATGATCCGACTTGAAACCATCCTGACCCCCGGCCGTTCCCTCGTGAACGTGCCGGGCGGCAGTAAGAAGCGCGCCCTGGAAAAGGTCGCCAACCTGATCGCCGAACAAGTTCCCGAACTTGAGATGCAAGACGTCTTCGAAAAGCTCATCGGTCGCGAAAAACTGGGTTCGACCGGCTTTGGCAATGGCATCGCCATCCCGCATTGCCGGCTTCCAGGCTGCTCTTCCCCGGTGAGTGCCTTGTTGCATCTGGATGCGCCCATCGACTATGACGCAATCGATGGCGCCCCGGTGGATCTGCTGTTCGTGCTGCTGGTGCCTGAGGCAGCCACCGACGCACACCTTGAGTTGCTGCGCCAGATCGCCAGCATGCTTGATCGCAAGGAGGTTCGCGATCGGCTGCGCGCCGCCGGCAGCAGCGAGGCCCTGTACCAGGTTGTCCTGGACGCACAAAACGAGCACTGAACATGCGCCTGATCATCGTCAGCGGCCGTTCCGGCTCCGGCAAGAGCACCGCCCTGGATGTGCTGGAAGACAATGGCTTCTATTGCATCGACAACCTACCTGCCGGCCTGTTACCGCAGCTGGCCGAAAATGCGCTGATCAACACCGAGTTACTGCAGCCGAAGGTGGCAGTGTCGATCGACGCGCGCAATCTGCCAAGCCACCTGTCCCGCTTCCCTGAACTGTTGGCCGATGCTCGTGGGCGTCACATTCAGTGCGATGTCTTGTATCTAGACGCCGACGAAGACACGTTGCTCAAGCGTTTCTCGGAAACCCGCCGCCGCCATCCACTGACCAATGCCGATCGCTCGCTGGCCGAAGCGATCCGGGTCGAAAGCGAGCTGCTTGGGCCTATCGCTGACCTTGCCGATCTGAAGATCGACACCACCAGCCTTAACCTCTATCAACTGCGCGACTCGATCAAACTGCGCCTGCTCAACCAACCGGAGCCGGGTACTGCATTTCTGGTCGAGTCATTTGGCTTCAAACGTGGGATGCCGGTCGATGCCGACCTGGTTTTCGACGTTCGCTGCCTACCCAACCCCTACTGGAAACCCGAGCTTCGCGAACACTCCGGCCTGGAACAACCGGTCATCGATTACCTGACCGCACAGCCAGACGTCGAAGAAATGTTCAGCGACATTTCCAGCTATCTGCTCAAATGGTTGCCACGCTTCGCGGCCAGCAACCGCGCCTATGTCACCATCGCCATTGGTTGCACCGGGGGCCATCATCGCTCGGTGTACATTACCGAGCGCCTGGGCCAACTGCTGCAGCAATCACTGAAAAACGTCCAGGTTCGCCACCGCGACCTCTAGCCCACAGGATCTACCGCACCATGCCCGCCCGCGAAATTACCATCATCAATAAGCTGGGCCTGCATGCCCGGGCGGCAGCCAAATTCGTCGGTGTGGCCGGCAAATACCCCTGCCAGGTCCGTGTCGGCCGTGCGCCTGACAAACTGGTCGACGGCAAGAGCATCATGGCGGTGATGATGCTGGCTGCAGGCAAAGGCACGCAGGTGCACCTGCACACCGAGGGTGAACAGGATAACGATGCGCTGGAAGCGTTGGTTGCACTGATCAACAACTACTTCGACGAAGGTGAGTGAAGTACCCGGGGCTTGCGACGTCCTGCAAGGGAACCTATCGTCTGGCGATCGGCATCGGGTATCCCGCCCCCCTGCTTACACACCAAGCAAACCTCGAGTACGTCATGGGCGATGATCGCGATCGGCTAAACGCCTAACCAGGCCATGCCCCGGGCCAGTAGTAACGCACTACCGGCTACCAGCAGCAATACACCCAACGCCAAGCGCAGCAGACGGACACCGCCAAGGGCCATCACTGTAGCGCGCATGCCAGGTCGCTTCACTTCAAGGCTTCGAGATAGCGGCGCTCCACTTGCGGCCAGTCAATCACGTTGTAGAACGCCCCTATGTATTCAGGCCTGCGATTTTGATACTTCAGGTAATAGGCGTGCTCCCACACATCAAGCCCGAGAATCGGCGTATTACCGTGCATCAGGGGGCTATCCTGATTACCGCTGCTCTCAACTATCAACGTGTTCTGTGGCGTTACGCTGAGCCACGCCCAGCCACTGCCGAACCGGGTCAGGGCGGCCTTGGTGAAGGCCTCCTGGAACGCTTGGTAACCCCCAAGCTCGGCGTCAATGGCACGGGCCAGCTGGCCTTGTGGCAACCCACCACCCTGGGCAGACATGATCGTCCAGAACAAGCTGTGGTTGACATGACCGCCGCCATGATTGGTGACCGCGCCGCGCAGGTTCTCGGGCAGTTGCTTGACCGCACCGACTAGCTTCTCGGCTGGCCATTGCGCCCACTCGGTGCCCTCGAGGGCGGCGTTCAGACCATTGACGTAAGTCTGGTGGTGCTTTGTATGGTGAATCTCCATGGTCTGCGCGTCGATGTGCGGTTCCAGGGCATCATAGGCGTAAGGCAAAGGTGGCAGGGTATGCAGCATATCAATGGACTCCTTTGTTAAGAGCAAGCGCACCGCTGCCTGACCCGCCAGCAAGCTTGCAGGCCCCAGCGCGGTGCCTGTGGCGTGTCAGATACCGCCGGCGGTCAGTTTTTCTGGGTCCAGCAACGCCTCGAGTTGATCGCGGGAGAGGTCGGTGTGTTCCAGCGCCACATCGATGATCGGGCGACCTTGCTGATAAGCAGACTTGGCGATTTCTGCGGCCTTGAGATAGCCGATGATGGGGTTCAGCGCGGTGACCAGGATCGGATTGCGAGCCAGGGCCTGCTTGAGCTGGGCTTCGTTGACCTTGAAACTGGCGATCGCCTTGTCCGCCAGCAGGCGGCTGGCATTGGCCATCAGCTCGATGCTTTCCAACAGGTTGCGAGCGATGACCGGCAGCATGACGTTGAGCTCGAAGTTACCCGACTGGCCTGCCACAGCGATGGTGGCGTCATTGCCGATCACCTGGGCGGCGACCATGGCAGTGGCTTCCGGGATTACCGGGTTGACCTTACCAGGCATGATCGAGGAGCCGGGCTGCAAGCCCTGCAATTCGATTTCACCCAGGCCAGCCAACGGGCCTGAATTCATCCAGCGCAGATCGTTGGCGATCTTCATCAACGCGACCGCAGTTGTCTTGAGTTGCCCTGAGAGGGCAACGACGGTGTCTTGGGAGCCAATCAGGGCGAACAGATTACGCCCAGGCGTGAATTCGACCTTGGCGATATCGCTCAACTGACGCGCGAACACCGCGGCGAACTGCGGATGGGCATTGATCCCTGTGCCTACGGCGGTGCCGCCTTGCGCTAGGGCCTGCAGGCTCGGCAAGGTTGCCTGGATATGCGCTTTCGCGCCGTTGATCTGTGCTGCCCAGCCATCAAGTACCTGGCTCATGCGCACTGGCATGGCATCCATCAGGTGAGTTCGGCCAGTTTTCACGTAGCGATGTACCTGCGCTGACTTGGCCTCGATCACTTCAATCAGATGACTCAACGCCGGCAACAGTTGCTCGTGCAAAGCTAGCGCCGCGCTGACGTGGATGGTGGTGGGAATGATGTCATTGCTGCTTTGGCCACAGTTGACATGGTCATTGGCATTGACCGGCTCCCCAAGGATGCGACTGGCCAGGGTAGCAATCACTTCGTTGGCATTCATGTTCGAACTAGTGCCGGAGCCGGTCTGGAACACATCCACCGGGAAGTGCTCAATGAAATCCTCTGCCAGCAGCTGCTCAACCGCCTGAACGATGGCCTGCCCCTGCCCCGGTGAGAGCTGCTGCAATTGCACGTTGGCCTTGGCTGCGGCGGCCTTGGCCAGCAATAGCGCGCGAATGAACTGGGCCGGCATTCGCTGGCCGCTGATCGGGAAGTTGTCGACCGCGCGCTGGGTTTGAGCGCCATACAGGGCTTTGGCCGGCACCTGCAGCTCGCCCATGCTGTCACGCTCGATACGGGTCTCAGTCATGTTCGAATCCTTGCATCAGTTCTTCGGGGGTAATCGAGGGCAGCAGTTGGCAGTTCGCCAACTGCATGGCATAGGGCTGCCACCGTAGATTCTGCTCGTGCCGGTCCAGCTTGCGCAGGTCGAGCAGCGGGCGCCAGGCCCGATCCAGGCACAGGCAGCGCCAGTGCCAAGGCAGCATGCGGTCGCAGGCGGTATCCAGCAGCAAGCGGAACGATGTCAATGCCACGGTCCATGGCGCAGTTTCGGTGCAGCACACCAGGTAGCGCCCTTCGGCCAGGTAGTGTTCGATCAGGCGCGGCTCGTTGGGTTCGAGGGCGCAGCGAATGCGCCGGCTGAGCCAGCGCCAGTTTTCCAG
>NZ_JBJJLN010000035.1:0-48569 GCF_046230725.1 Pseudomonas sp. KCJK9000
AAAATGTTGCCTAGGGTGACGCCGTCAAGGTTTTCGAGCTGATTGTGAAAAAAACCTATCGGGGCCGCAACCGGCTGTAGAAATGGAACTTTTTTGTTGAACTAGTGGTGACTTACAGTGTCACCAGGCGTCTTAAGCAGAACATCATCCGGCACCTATTGCGGGTTCTGTTACGCAGAGGTTCAGAGCAAACCTCTGCTACTTTTAAAGCGAACCACCTTGAGCATTTGCGCTTATGGTGCCTACTATTTGGAGTGGCCAGCTCGGACGAACCATTAGTAAATGCGTCGGGTCAAAGGCCCTAGAGGTGGCGCTGAGGTTCCTCCGCCGGACAAGCCAACGCGGTTAAGGTTAAGGTCTGCCAGAAAGGCCTGCGAGGAGTAGTGATGAGTGAAACGTTGACCATCCACCATGACCAGGCCGGTCATCAGTTCGAAACCAATGTGGACGGTCATCGTGCCTACCTGACGTACATGGACCTAGGCAAGCAGACGCTGGATATCTATCGCACATTCGTGCCCAATGCCTTGCGCGGTCGGGGTATTGCAGCTGCGCTGACCGAGAAGGCTCTCGAGTACGCCGACCAGATGGGTTACACGGTGATCCCTTCCTGCTCATACGTTGAGCGTTACATGGAACGTCAGCAGCGCCATTCGAGCAAGGCATGACACAACGAAAAAGCGGGGCCATGTCTGGCCCCGCTTTTTTTCAGCCGCGGTTGCGCTGAGGAAGCACATCCTTGAGCTTGGCACGCATGCTGCGCAAAGTCTTTTCAGTGGCTGCCCAATCGATGCACGCATCGGTTACCGACACACCGTACTGCAGTTCGTCGAGGTTTTTCGGGATCGACTGGCAGCCCCAGTTCAGATGGCTCTCGACCATCAGGCCGATGATCGACTGGTTGCCTTCGAGAATCTGATTGGCGACGTTTTCCATCACCAGCGGCTGCAGAGCCGGGTCCTTGTTGGAGTTGGCGTGGCTGCAGTCGACCATGATGTTGGCCTTGATCTTGGCCTTGGCCAAATCCTGTTCGCAGAGGGCGACGCTGACCGAGTCGTAGTTTGGTTTGCCATTACCGCCGCGCAGTACCACATGGCCATACGGATTGCCCTTGGTGGTGACGATAGAGACGCCACCTTCCTGGTTGATGCCAAGGAAACGGTGCGGCTTGGACACCGACTGCAGGGCGTTGATGGCGACTGTCAGGCCACCATCGGTACCGTTTTTGAAACCGACGGCCGAGGACAGCCCGGAGGCCATTTCGCGGTGAGTCTGCGATTCTGTGGTGCGAGCGCCGATAGCCGACCAGCTGATCAGGTCCTGCAGATACTGCGGGGAGATTGGGTCGAGCGCTTCCGTTGCGGTCGGCAGGCCCATTTCGGCCAGGTCCAGCAGCAACTGGCGGCCGATATGCAACCCGTCCTGGATCTTGAACGAGTCATCCAGGTAGGGGTCGTTGATCAGGCCCTTCCAGCCCACAGTGGTGCGCGGCTTTTCAAAATACACCCGCATGACCAGGTACAGCGTATCGGACAGCTCCTCGGCCAACACCTTCAGGCGCTCGGCGTATTCATGGGCGGCCTTGATGTCATGGATGGAGCAGGGGCCGACCACCACGAACAGGCGATGGTCCTTGCCGTCGAGTATGTTGCGCACCACTTCGCGGCCCGCAGTCACGGTCTGCAAAGCCTTGGCGCTGAGGGGGATTTCCTTCTTGAGCTGATCGGGGGTGATCAAGGTCTCGTTGGAGGCAACGTTAAGGTCGTCGATCGGTAAATCAGCCATCGTGTTACTCGTCAGGTCACGGGTGCCGGCCGCCAGCAATCCCCGTGCGGCCCAGCAGCAATAATGTTCGCAGCGGGGAGCCGAACCTTAGCGCGTTACAGAGGGCGCGACAATGGGATTTGGCAGGGCAAGCCGTGCTTGTGTGTGCCAGGCCACCTGAGAAGGTGTAAAAAAGCGCATCAACCCGTCCTGGAGAATCACATGGCTGCTCGCAACCTTCGTATCGGTATCATTGGCAGCGGTGCCATTGGTGGCTTCTATGGTCTGATGCTTGCCCGTGCCGGGTTCGATGTGCATTTCTTGTTGCGCAGCGAATATGAGGTGGTGCGCGAGCAGGGCCTCAAGCTCGAACACGCCGTGCTTGGCAGCTTGCACATGCCGGTCAAGGCCTATGCTCGCGCTGCCGACATGCCACCCTGTGATTGGCTGTTGGTCGGTGCCAAGGCTACCAGTGGTGCCGGGCTCGCGGCGCTGATCGAACAGGCAGCCGCTGCCGATGCCAGGGTGGTGGTGCTGCAGAATGGCTTGGGGGTTGAAGACCTATTGAGGGCCAGCCTGCCTGGCAATTTGCACTTATTGGGTGGCCTGTGTTTCATCTGCGTCAATCGCCAAGCCCCGGGGATTATTCGTCACCAGGCGTTGGGTGCTGTCAACCTTGGTTATCACAGCGGGCCGGCCAACGATGGCGGCGCGGCGATAGTCGAAGCCGGCGCTGGGCTGTTCCGGGCGGCGGGCATCGATTCTCAGGCCATGGCTGACCTGGGCCAAGCACGTTGGCAAAAGCTGGTATGGAACGTGCCCTATAACGGCCTTTCGGTGTTGCTCGGCGCCAGCACTCAGCAGCTGATGGCCGATGCCGACAGTCGCGAGTTGATCAAGTCATTGATGGCTGAAGTGGTGCAAGGGGCGGCGGCATGCGGATATGAGCTTCCAGAAGGTTATGCCGAGCAATTGCTGCTGATGACCGAGCGGATGCCCGATTACTGGCCGAGCATGTACCACGATCATGTTCAGCGCCGCCCGCTGGAGCTGGATGCAATCTATGCCGAGCCTTTGGCTCGCGCGCAGGCGGCTGGGTGCAGCCTTGCGCGCATTCAGATGCTTCACCGGGCCCTGACCTTCATCGATCGGGCCAATCGTTCGTGCTGATGCGCAGCAGGCCGCAGCGCCACCACGCAGGATGGCAGAGCGCAGGGCCGGGGCGCTGCTAAGCTGAATCTTGCTCTGCCGCAACGGCAGTCGAGGAGGTCGAATGATCCGCTCCATGCTGTACGCCACTGACCTCGGTGTCTACGCCCCTTTTGTCATGCAGCACGCCCTGACCTTGGCTCGCGCCTTCGGTGCAGAGCTTTACGTGATTCACGCGGTGGAGCCCATGGGCCAGTTCGCCGAATCCTTGCTGCAAAGCTACCTCGATGAACAGACGCTCGATGCATTGCACAGCGAGGGTGTCAACACGGTGATGGCTAACATCGAACAGCGGGTGCTTGAAAACTTTCGTGACGAATTGGGCGAGGACGCAGATTTAGCTTTGATCAAGGCAGTGCGCGTGCGTCAGGGTGACCCGGCGCAGGTCATTCTCGAGCAGGCGCAGCGACTGAGCGTCGATTTGCTGATCTTCGGCAGCCACAGTGCAGGAGCCGGTGTGGATGTGCCGATCGGTCGCACGGCGGTGCGCCTGCTCCAGTTATCACCAGTACCTGCCTACATGGTGCCGTTATCCCAACACCTTGGACGTAGGAAATTGTGAAGCAAACGGTCGGATGATTCCGTGGCGCGTGTAACAAAATAGTTCTAGTTTTATTTCGATAACCACTAATATAGTTATATCTCGTCACTGCTCGCTGCTGCTGACCTACCGCCGATTCGAGGGAAACCTATGAAGCTTCAACAACTGCGCTACATCTGGGAAGTGGCGCATCACGACCTCAACGTCTCCGCGACGGCGCAAAGCCTTTACACTTCGCAGCCGGGCATCAGCAAGCAAATCCGCCTACTCGAGGATGAGCTGGGCGTAGAGGTCTTCGCGCGCAGCGGCAAGCACCTGACTCGTGTTACTCCGGCTGGTGAGCGCATCATCAACACCGCTGGCGAGATCCTGCGCAAGGTCGAGAGCATCAAGCAGATCGCCCAGGAATTCTCCAACGAGAAAAAGGGCACGCTGTCCATCGCTACCACCCATACTCAGGCCCGCTACGCGCTGCCGCCTATCATTAGCAACTTCATCAAGCAGTACCCGGAGGTGGCCCTGCACATGCATCAGGGCTCACCCATGCAAATTGCGGAAATGGCAGCTGACGGCACTGTCGATTTCGCCATCGCGACCGAAGCGCTGGAGCTGTTCGGCGACTTGATCATGATGCCTTGTTACAAGTGGAACCGTTGCGTGGTGGTACCCCAGGGCCATCCGCTCACCAAGCTGCCCAAGCTGACGCTGGAAGCGGTCGCAGAGTACCCGATCGTGACTTACGTGTTCGGCTTTACCGGCCGCTCGAAGCTCGATGAAGCCTTCAATCATCGCGGCCTGACGCCCAAAGTGGTGTTCACCGCCGCCGACGCCGACGTGATCAAGACCTATGTGCGCTTGGGGCTGGGTGTGGGCATCGTTGCGAAAATGGCAGTGGATACCAAGCTAGACAACGATCTGGTTGCGCTGGATGCCAGCGAGCTGTTCGAGGCCAGCATCACCAAGATCGGCTTCCGTCGTGGCACCTTCCTGCGCGGCTTCATGTGCGACTTCATCGAGAAGTTCGCTCCGCACCTGACCCGCGAAGTGATGGCCAAGGCCATTCAGTGCCACAACAAGCAGGAGCTCGAAGAGCTGTTCGATGGTGTCGAGTTGCCCGTGCACTGATTGAAGGTTGTCAGCGCAGATGATCTTGATTGCGTCGGGGCGGTTTTAGCCGCAAAGAAGCCAGCGCAGGGCCATTAGGCAGTTGCTCCCGCAGTGGCTTCTCAGGCTTCAAGCGAGCCCGCTGGCCTTTGCCATCTATGCCTTGCTGATCAAATTGCCTGCGTGCAGCCCGCACTCTTTTTGAGTTGACTCTTCCCACCACCAGCGGCCTTCGCGTTCGTGCTGGTTTGGCAGAACCGGGCGCGTGCAAGGCTCGCAGCCGATGCTGATGAACCCACGTTCGTGCAGGCTGTTATAGGGCAGCTCCAGCATGCGGATGTAACCCCATACCTCTTCACTGGTCATCTGCGCCAGGGGGTTGAATTTGTACAGGGTGCGCTCGGGTGTGGAGAAGGCGCTGTCGACTTCCAGAGCAGCCACCTGGCTACGGGTGCCTGGGCTCTGATCGCGGCGCTGGCCGGTGGCCCAGGCGCTCACGGTCGCGAGCTTGCGCCGCAAGGGTTCGATCTTGCGGATACCACAGCACTCGCCGTGGCCGTCCTTGTAGAAGCTGAACAGACCTTTTTCTTTCACGAACGGATCGAGCTTGGCGCGATCCGGGCTCAGGATTTCGATCGGTAGGTTGTAATGCTCGCGCACTTGGTCGATGAAGCGGTAGGTTTCAGGGTGCAGGCGGCCAGTGTCCAGGCTGAAGACCTTGACTTGTTTGTTCAGCTTCCAGGCCATGTCGACCAGCACCACGTCCTCGGCGCCGCTGAAGGAAATCCACAGGTCATCACCAAAGTGCTCGAAGGCGAGCTTGAGGATGTCTTGCGGGGATTTGTTGGCATAGGTCGCGGCCAGGGCGGCGACGTCGAAAGGTTGGCTCATCAGGCGGTTTCCATCTTGGCTGTGGCGCTGTGCGCTCGTAGTGGGGTGATGGTAACAAAAAATGACGTGCCAGACGCCTGGCCCTTGGCCTCAGAGGCTTTGTAGCGTCTGCATCAGTACCCGCACCTTGGCGATCGACTCTTCGTATTCGGCCTGCCAGTCGGAATCGGCCACCACCGCGCCGCCGCCCCAGCAACTGGCCTGGCCATCCTTGATCAGCAGGCTACGGATGGCGATGGAGCTGTCCATCTCACCCCGTACGTCCACATACAGCAACGAGCCACAGTACAGCGCACGGCGGGTGGGCTCCAGCTCGTCGATGATCTGCATGGCGCGGATCTTCGGTGCGCCGGTTATCGAGCCGCCGGGGAAGCTGTCGCCAATCAGGTCCAGGGCGTCTTTGTCGCAGGCCAGCTGGCCAGTGATGCTGCTGACCAAGTGGTGCACGTTGGGGTAGCTTTCCAGGCTGAACAGCTCTGGCACCTTTACTGAGCCGATCTCGCAGGTACGCCCCAAATCGTTGCGCAACAGGTCGACGATCATCAGGTTCTCTGAGCGGTCTTTTGGGCTGTGGCGCAGCTCCTGGGCATTGCGTGCGTCCTCGGCGGGGTCGGCCGAGCGGGGCCGTGTGCCCTTGATGGGGCGGGTTTCCACCTGGCGTTGGCTGACGCGGATGAAACGCTCGGGTGAAAAACTCAGCAGGGCGCTGCCGTCAGCCAGTTGCTGATAGCCGGAAAATGGTGTCGGGCAAGCCTTGCGCAGCGCCTGATAAGCGCGCCAGGGGTCGCCTTGGCAGGGGGCGCGAAAACGTTGGGTGAGGTTGATCTGGTAGCAGTCGCCGGCCTGTATGTAGCGTTGCACCTGGTCGAAGGCCGCCTTGTATTGGGCAGGTTGCAGGTCGCCTTGCATGGCGGCGAGCAAGCGGAAGTCACCGCCAGGCGCCGGAGCTGCAGCTTCGAACAGGCAGATCAGCCGTTCCCGTTCAGCTTTGGCCAGGCTTGGGTGGAACACCAGTTGACTGGTGCCCATCTGGTGATCGCTGACCATGGCCCAGGCGTAAAGGCCCAGTTGCGCGTCGGGCAGCTCAAGGTCGTCGGCCGCGAGGCTGGGCAGGTGTTCCAGCCGGCGACCGAAGTCGTAGCTCAGGTAGCCGATCAAGCCGCCTGCGAAGGGTAGCTCGAGGCCTTCGGGCAACGTGGCATCGCCTAGCTGGGCAAGGCTGTTGCGCAAACGCTCGAGAAACTCGCGGCCATGCTCGCTGGGTTGAGCTTTCAGCTGCTGTACGGGCCAGGCGCTTAGCAGGTCGAAACGGCCACGCTCGGCACCGGGGCGCGCACTGTCAAGCAGTACTGCGCCGGGGGCCTCGCGCAAGGGGGCGAAGTAGGCGGCCGGGTCGGGCTGGTAGGGTAGGGGGTGAAGCGTACAGGTCGGCATCAGTGTGGGCGGCGATGACAAAAGCGAGGCGGCGATTGTAGACCTGTGCAGGGAACGCGCCTAGCTTTGGGGCGACATAAAACAGCCTGTTTGAGCAAGGGCCGCTTTGCGGCCCAGACTTACCGCGGATGCACGTGCCCGAACAGGTTCTGCGCCACCCGCACCCGCTCATCGGGCGTCTCGACGATACCGTCTTTGGCCAGTGCTTCGATGTGCGCTTCGATCGCATGGGTGCGTTGAGTCAGGCCAGTGTCGTTGGCGATTTGTATGTTCAGGCCAGGGCGTGCGTTGAGCTCGAGAATCAGCGGCCCTTTGTCTTGGTCCAAAACCATGTCCACACCGATATAGCCCAACCCGCACAGTTCATAGCAGCCAGCGGCCAATTTCATGAACCCATCCCAGTTCGGCAGTTGTACGCCGTCCACCGCGTTGGTGGTGTCCGGGTGCTTGCTGATGATGTTGTTCAGCCAGGTGCCTCGCAGGGTCACGCCAGTAGCCAGGTCCACGCCGACGCCGATGGCGCCCTGATGCAGGTTAGCCTTACCGCCGGACTGGCGCGTGGGTAGCCGCAGCATGGCCATGACCGGGTAACCCATCAGCACGATAATGCGGATGTCCGGCACGCCTTCGTAGCTGATGCTCTTGAAGATCTGGTCGGGCGTTACCCGGTACTCGATCAGCGCGCGGTCACGATGGCCGCCCAGCGAGTAAAGGCCGGTGAGGATGCTCGATACCTGGTGTTCGATTTCTTCATGGCTGATGATCCTGCCCGAGACGGTGCGGTAGCGGTCCTCGAAGCGGTCGGCAATCACCAGAATGCCGTCGCCGCCAGCACCTTGCGCCGGCTTGATGACGAAATCGCTGCGCCCACCAATGATCTCGTGAAGCTTGTCGATCTGCTTCTCGGTTTCGATGATGCCGTACATTTCCGGCACGTGGATGCCGGCAGCCAGGGCCCGCTCCTTGGTGATGATCTTGTCGTCGACAATCGGGTAGAGGCTGCGCTTGTTGTACTTCAGTACATAGTCCGCGTTACGCCGGTTGATACCCATGATGCCCCGGGCCTCCAGGGCTTTCCATGTCTTGATCAAGCCAAACATCAGTGGTCAGCCTTGTTCAGGAATGCCTTGAAACGCACGAGCTCGGTCAGGCGGTAGCCGCGGTAGCGACCCATCGCCAGCATGAAGCCCACCAGAATCAGCAGCACAGCGGGGAAGGTGAAGACGAAGTACACCAGCTCTGGCACCATCATCAGCAGGTGTGCCAGGGACGCTGCAAACAGGGTGCCGATCGCCACTTTCATGGCATGGCCAGCGCCGCGTTCTTCCCAGGTGATCGACAGGCGTTCGATGGTCATGGTCAAAATCACCATCGGGAACAGCGCCACCGACAGGCCGCGCTCAAGGCCCAGCTTGTGGCTGAACAGGCTGATGGCAGCGATCAGTACCACCACGAACGTCAGTACCACCGAAAGGCGCGGCAGCATCTGCAGCTTCAGGTGTTCCAGGTAAGAGCGCAGCGACAAGCCCAGCGCCGTGATGACCGTGAACAGCACGATGCCGAAGCCCAGCTGGGTTTCGCGGAAGGCCAGCGCGATCAGCACCGGCGTGAAGGTCCCCAGGGTCTGGATGCCGATCAGGTTGCGCAAGATCAGAATGACCAGTACGCCAATCGGGATCATCACCATGATCATGAAGGTTTGCTGAGTCTGCAGCGGTAGGCCGTACAGAGAGTATTCCAGGAAGTCCGCGTCGGTGTTCTCGTCGGTCAGCTTGGCCAGGCGGATGGCATTCATCTCGCTGTTGTTCATGGTGAAGGTGACGTTGGCTTTCTTGCCGCCATCGACGGTGATCAGGTTGTCGTCACCGGTCCACCACAGCAGGCGGTCGGACGGCAGGCCCTGCTCGCCGGTATCCGGGTTGAAGTAAAGCCAGTCGTTACCATTGAAGCTGCGCAGCCACAGCTCAGGCGTTTGCGGTGTATCGGCGATCAGGCGGATGGTGTGGACTTTTTCCATCGGTACATGGGCGATCGACAGCAGCAAGTCGATGACCTGGGCCTTTTTCATCGGCGAGGTGTCGCCGCCAAGTAGCAGCTTGACGTTGTCGTCGTTGAGGTTGTTGACACGCTTGATGGTTTCGCTGACGAAGGTTTCGACGTCTGCCGAATGCTGGCGGATCGGGGCCATCAAGGCTTCGGCGGCGATCTTTTCCGGGCCATCGATGGCCAGGCTGTCGCGGAAAGTAGGCCCTTTGATGGTGGCTTTTTCGCTGCTGTAGCGCTTGGTCAGTACCAAGCGGTAGTACAGCGTCTGATTGCCGCTGACGCGCCGCGCCGACCAAGTCACCTTGCGGTTGCCGTCGACGCGATTGATGCTCACGCCGTAGTTGTTGGAGATGAAGCTCTCATTGAGGCTGACATAGTCACGGTTCAAAGGCGGTACGAACATCTGGATCTTGACCGGGTCTTTGGCGCTGGCGACGAACTCAACCTTGGCGTCGATGTTCCACAAGTCGTCAGTTTCGTCTTCGGTCACTGGAATGCCGAGCACGAATATCTGATAGGCCGTGACCGCAACGCCGAGCAACACCAGTACGGTGATCAGGACTTTCAGATGGAGGGTAAGAGAGCGCATCGGAATTACTCTGCTTTGGGAGCGTCTTTGGCACAGGCAGGTTTGCCGGCCGCGTATTTAAGGCTTGGGTCGACCAGGGCGTCGAAGTGCTTGAGCGCCTCGGAGCCGATCAGCAGCGGGAACTGGAAAGCGCTACGGTCGGTGAGGTTGACTTCGATGGTGCGCCGGGCCTGGCCCATGCAAATTTCAAGTTCGATCACTGGGCGAGCCGTGTACGCCTTGCCGGATTCTGCATCATAGTCGCCGGCGCGGCGTTTGATCTTGCTGACACGCGCCAAGGGGCGCTCGATAGGATGCGAGTGGGCGGCATCGATGGCCAGATAGAAGCGTACCCAGCTCTCACCATTGCGCTTGAAGCGCTTGATGTCGCGGGCGCTGAGCGACGCGGTCTTGGCTCCGGTGTCGAGCTTGGCGGCTACTTCCAAGTCCAGATCGCCGAGCCGTGCATATTCGTTCAAACCATAAACGGTCTTGCCCGCGGCCTGGCCATAGGCCGGCAGCAAGGTGAAGCATAACAACAATAATACGGGTGTGAGTCTCATAATCCTGGCGCGGTGTTGAGCTGTGCAGAGTTCGGGGCAGAGGGGGACTGGCAACGGCTGCGCAAGCTTCCTCGTTCATCTGTCAACAACATGAATTGATGACAAGCGCACTATCCATGCTCCATTGAAGGCGCGGCATTCTACCATGCCGGCGTCTTGACGCCAGCGTGCCGCGATCTGACAACGCTATGGATGGGTAAGTTCTGCATTAGACGATTGTCGACAATATTCCTTTGTGCTTTGACTCTCCGCTACTAATTCGCTAGTTTCTGCTCAGGCGATTCGAAAGGTGTCGACAATATGCTGGACCTATCCACCCCGATTCCGGCGGACTCGGACGAAACGGAAACCTTGTCGGAGAACGTCTTTCGGCGCATCCAGGCGGCTATTGTCAAAGGCGACATCGCCCCTGGCAGTAAAATTTCCGAACCTGAGCTGGCCCGTACCTATGGCATCAGCCGCGGCCCGCTGCGTGAAGCGATACACCGTCTGGAGGGCCAGCGCCTGCTGGTGCGTGTACCCCATGTGGGCGCGCGGGTAGTGTCGCTGAGCCACGCCGAGCTGATCGAGCTGTACGAAATCCGCGAGTCCCTCGAGGGCATGGCTTGCCGCCTGGCGGCCGAGCGCATGAGCCAGGCTGACATCGACGAGCTACGCCGGGTGCTCGATACCCACGAGCGCGATGCTGCCTTTCAGGCTGGGCTAGGCTATTACCAGCAGGAAGGCGACTACGACTTCCACTACAGGATCATTCACGGCAGTGGCAACCAGACGTTGGTAAAGATGCTCTGCGGTGAGTTGTACCAACTGGTGCGCATGTACCGCATCCAGTTTTCCGCCACGCCCAACCGCCCACACCAGGCTTTTGCCGAACATCACCGCATCCTCGATGCCATCGAAGGCCGCGACGGCGAGCTGGCCGAACTCCTGATGCGCCGCCACATCGGTGCGTCCAAGCGCAATATCGAGCGTCACTACCTGGACGCCAACGACAATAGCCCACGAGGTGAGAAATGACTGTGAAGAGCACCCCCGGTCAGCGTTTTCGCGACGCCGTTGCCGCCGAGCACCCCCTGCAGGTGGTCGGTGCAATCAACGCCAACCATGCGTTGCTGGCCAAACGTGCCGGTTTCAAGGCCATCTATCTGTCCGGAGGCGGGGTTGCCGCAGGCTCGCTCGGCCTACCAGACTTGGGTATCAGTGGGCTGGATGACGTGCTGACCGATGTACGCCGTATCACCGACGTGTGCGATCTGCCCTTGCTGGTGGATGTCGACACCGGTTTCGGCGCTTCGGCCTTCAACGTTGCCCGCACCGTTCGGTCGATGTGCAAGTTCGGCGCGGCGGCCATTCATATCGAAGACCAGGTTGGCGCCAAGCGTTGCGGTCACCGGCCGAACAAGGAAATCGTCTCACAGCAGGAGATGGTCGACCGTATCAAGGCGGCGGTGGATGCGCGAAGCGACGACAGCTTCGTGATCATGGCGCGCACCGATGCCTTGGCAGTGGAAGGCCTGAACGCTGCGTTGGACCGCGCCGCTGCTTGCGTCGAAGCCGGGGCCGATATGATCTTCCCAGAGGCCATTACTGAGCTTTCGATGTACAAGACGTTCGCCGACCGAGTGAAGGCGCCGATTTTGGCCAACATTACCGAATTTGGCGCTACACCGCTTTACACCACCGAAGAACTGGCCTCGGTCGATGTATCACTGGTGCTGTACCCGCTGTCGGCATTCCGCGCCATGAACAAGGCGGCCGAAAACGTGTACACCGCGCTGCGCCGCGATGGCACCCAGAAGAACGTGATCGACACCATGCAAACCCGCATGGAGCTCTACGATGCCATCGGTTACCACGCCTTCGAACAGAGCCTCGATGCGTTGTTCGCCCAGAAAAAGGGCTGAGCGACACCTGCCCAATCAGCCAAGATTTCCATAACAAGTTCAAGAAAGGAGAAACACCATGGCCGAAGCAAAAGTACTCAGTGGTGCTGGCCTACGTGGTCAGGTGGCCGGTCAGACCGCTTTGTCGACCGTGGGCCAGGCCGGTGCTGGCCTGACCTACCGTGGCTATGACGTGCGTGACCTGGCCGCCACTGCCGAGTTCGAGGAAGTCGCCTACCTGCTGCTGTACGGCGAACTGCCGAGCCAGGCGGAACTTGCCGACTACAAGCACAAGCTCAAGGGCCTGCGTGACCTGCCGCAAGCGCTCAAGGAAGTGCTGGAGCGCATCCCGCGTGATGCACACCCGATGGATGTGATGCGCACCGGTTGCTCGATGCTGGGCACCTTGGAGCCCGAACTGACCTTCGAAGCTCAGCGCGAGAAGACCGACCGCCTGCTGGCTGTGTTCCCTGCGGTGATGTGCTACTGGTACCGCTTCAGCCATCACGGCGTGCGTATCGATTGCAACAGCGACGAAGACACGCTGGGTGGCCATTTCCTGCACCTGCTGCACGGCAAGCAACCGAGCGAGCTGCACGTCAAGGTCATGAACGTTTCGCTGATTCTGTACGCCGAGCACGAGTTCAACGCCTCCACCTTCACCGCCCGTGTATGTGCCTCGACCCTGTCCGATCTCTACTCCTGCATCACCGCCGCCATCGGCGCGTTGCGCGGCCCGCTGCACGGGGGCGCCAACGAAGCGGCAATGGAGCTGATCGAGCGCTTCCAGAGCCCGCAAGAGGCAACGGCTGAACTGCTGCGCATGCTGGAGCGCAAGGACAAGATCATGGGCTTCGGCCATGCGATCTACAAAGAATCCGACCCGCGTAATGAGGTGATCAAGGGCTGGGCGAAACAGCTGGCCGACGAAGTGGGTGACAAGGTGCTCTACCCGGTATCCGAGGCCATCGACAAGACCATGTGGGAGCAGAAGCGCCTGTTCCCCAATGCCGACTTCTACCATGCTTCGGCGTACCACTTCATGGGCATTCCAACGAAGCTGTTCACCCCGATCTTCGTCTGCTCGCGTTTGACGGGTTGGGCCGCTCATGTGTTCGAGCAGCGCGCCAACAACCGCATCATTCGCCCAAGCGCCGAGTACGTCGGCGTCGAGCAGCGCCAGTTCGTGCCGATCGAACAGCGCTGAAATAGACAAAGGGAGCCGACCCGTTTCCCCAGTGGAGGCGGGCGAGCCTTGCGAACCCTGTGACCGAGCCCGAATGATGAACACTGCATACCGCAAGAACCTGCCAGGCACAGCCCTGGACTACTTCGATGCCCGCGCTGCCGTCGAGGCCATCAAGCCCGGTGCTTACGACAGCCTGCCCTACACCTCTCGCGTACTTGCCGAAAACCTGGTGCGTCGCTGCGACCCGGCCACCCTCGATGCCTCCTTGGGCCAACTGATCGAGCGCAAGCGCGATCTGGACTTCCCTTGGTTCCCAGCCCGAGTGGTGTGCCATGACATCCTTGGCCAGACTGCCTTGGTCGACCTCGCGGGCCTGCGCGATGCCATCGCCGATAAAGGCGGCGACCCGGCCAAGGTCAACCCGGTGGTGCCGGTGCAGTTGATCGTCGACCACTCCTTGGCGGTCGAGTGCGGCGGGTATGTTCCAGAGGCGTTCGAAAAGAACCGCGCCATCGAAGACCGGCGCAACGAAGACCGCTTCCATTTCATCAACTGGACCAAGAAAGCCTTCAAGAACGTCGACGTGATCCAGCCCGGTAACGGCATCATGCACCAGATCAACCTGGAGAAGATGTCGCCGGTGATCCACAGTGAAGGGGGCGTCGCCTACCCCGATACCTGTGTCGGCACCGACAGCCACACTCCGCATGTCGATGCCTTGGGGGTAATCGCCATCGGTGTGGGCGGCCTGGAAGCGGAAAACGTCATGCTCGGCCGTGCCTCGTGGATGCGCCTGCCGGAAATCGTTGGCGTCGAGCTGACCGGCAGGCTGGCGCCTAGCATCACGGCCACTGACCTGGTGCTGGCTTTGACCGAATTCCTGCGTAAACAGAAAGTCGTCGGTGCTTACCTAGAATTCCATGGCGAGGGTGCGCGAGCCCTGACCTTGGGCGACCGCGCCACCATCTCCAACATGGCACCTGAGTACGGCGCCACGGCCGCGATGTTCGCCATCGATCAGCAAACCATCGACTACCTCAAGCTGACCGGTCGCGATGACCAGCAGGTACAGTTGGTGGAAACCTACGCCAAGGTCGCCGGCCTATGGGCTGACAGCCTGACCTGCGCGCAGTACGAACGCACGCTGAGCTTCGACCTGTCGAGCGTGGTCCGCAACATGGCCGGCCCGTCCAACCCCCATGCTCGTGTTGCTACCAGTGACCTGGCGGCCAAGGGCATCGCGGGTGCCTGGGAGCAAGTGCCTGGGCAAATGCCAGACGGCGCAGTGATCATCGCCGCCATTACCAGTTGCACCAACACCAGCAACCCGCGCAACGTGATTGCCGCAGGCCTGCTGGCGCGAAACGCCAACAGGCTCGGGCTCACTCGCAAGCCTTGGGTTAAATCGTCCCTGGCCCCGGGCTCCAAGGCCGTGCAGCTGTATCTGAAGGAGGCGGGGTTGGAGCGCGAGCTGGAGCAGCTAGGGTTTGGGATCGTCGCCTTTGCCTGCACCACTTGCAACGGGATGTCTGGGGCGCTGGACCCGCTGATCCAGCAGGAGATCATCGACCGCGACCTGTACGCCACTGCTGTGCTGTCGGGTAACCGCAACTTCGATGGGCGTATCCACCCGTATGCCAAGCAGGCGTTCCTGGCTTCGCCCCCTCTGGTAGTGGCCTACGCGATTGCCGGCACCATTCGCTTCGACATCGAAAAGGATGTGTTGGGGGTGGTCGACGGCAAGCCAATCCGCCTCAAGGATATATGGCCCAGCGACGAAGAAATCGACGCCGTTGTGCGCGCGGCGGTCAAGCCTGAGCAATTTCGCAAGGTCTACATTCCGATGTTCGCCATCGAGGAGGACCGCGGGCCGAAAGTGGCCCCGCTTTATCAGTGGCGCCCTATGAGCACCTACATCCGTCGCCCGCCCTATTGGGAAGGTGCGCTGGCCGGTGAGCGCACCCTGCGCGGCATGCGCCCGCTGGCGGTACTGCCGGACAACATCACCACCGATCACCTGTCGCCATCCAACGCCATTCTGCTCGACAGCGCCGCGGGTGAATACCTGGCGAAGATGGGCTTGCCAGAGGAAGACTTCAACTCCTACGCCACGCATCGTGGCGACCATCTGACCGCCCAGCGGGCAACCTTCGCCAACCCCAAGCTGTTCAATGAGATGGTGCGCAACGACGACGGCAGCGTCAGGCAAGGTTCGCTGGCGCGCATCGAGCCGGAAGGCAAGGTGACGCGTATGTGGGAGGCCATCGAAACCTACATGCAGCGCAAGCAGCCGTTGATCATCGTCGCCGGCGGCGATTATGGCCAAGGTTCGTCCCGTGACTGGGCGGCCAAGGGCGTGCGCCTGGCCGGTGTCGAAGCCATCGTCGCCGAGGGCTTCGAACGCATTCACCGTACCAACCTGGTGGGCATGGGCGTATTGCCGCTGGAATTCCAACCGGGCACCGACCGCAAGACCCTTGGATTAGATGGTAGTGAAACCTACGACGTGCTCGGCCAGCGCACGCCGCGGGCGACGCTGACCCTGGTGGTGACGCGGCGTGATGGTGAGCGGGTCGAGGTGCCGGTGACCTGCCGCCTGGACACTGCAGAGGAAGTGTCGATCTACGAAGCCGGCGGGGTGCTTCAGCGCTTTGCCCAGGATTTCCTCGAAGCGACCGCTTGAACAGGACATGAATATGGCACATCCAGCGCAAGTGAAGATTCCTGCTACTTACATTCGTGGCGGTACCAGCAAGGGCGTATTCTTCCGTCTGCAAGACCTTCCGGAGGTGGCTCAGGTCCCAGGCCCGGCCCGCGACGCGTTGCTGTTGCGGGTGATCGGCAGCCCCGACCCTTATGCCAAGCAGATCGATGGCATGGGCGGTGCCACCTCCAGTACCAGCAAGACGGTAATCCTGTCCAAGAGCATCAAGCCTGGCCATGACGTCGACTATCTGTTCGGCCAGGTCGCTATCGACAAGGCCTTCGTCGACTGGAGCGGCAACTGTGGCAACCTCTCGGCGGCGGTTGGCTCGTTCGCCATCAGCAATGGGCTGGTCGACCCTGCGTGTGTTCCGCGCAATGGTCTGGCCACTGTGCGTATCTGGCAGGCCAACATCGGCAAGACCATCATCGCCCATGTGCCGATCACCGAAGGCCAAGTGCAGGAAACCGGTGATTTCGAGCTCGACGGCGTGACCTTTCCGGCGGCCGAAGTGCAGCTCGAGTTTCTTGACCCGGCCGCCGACGAGGAGGGTGACGCTGGTGCGATGTTTCCTACCGGCAACCTTGTGGACGATCTGGAGGTGCCCGGCGTCGGTACCTTCAAGGCGACCCTGATCAATGCCGGTATCCCAACCGTGTTCGTCAATGCCGCCGACATCGGTTACACCGGTACGGAATTGCAGGATGCGATCAACGGCGACCCTCAAGCGCTGCAGCGTTTCGAGACCATCCGCGCTTATGGCGCAGTGCGCATGGGCCTGATCGAGCACATTGACCAGGCAGCGGGGCGGCAGCACACCCCGAAGGTGGCCTTCGTCGCGCCCCCTGCCGCCTACACAGCCTCAAGTGGCAAGGCGGTTGAGGCCAGTGACATCGACTTGCTAGTGCGTGCGTTGTCCATGGGTAAGCTGCACCACGCGATGATGGGCACCGCAGCGGTTGCCATCGGTACTGCCGCCGCCATTCCAGGTACGCTGGTCAACCTCGCTGCAGGCGGCGGCGAGCGCAGCGCCGTGCGTTTCGGCCACCCGTCCGGCACCTTGCGGGTGGGGGCCCAAGCGCGCCAGGTAGACGGCCAGTGGACGGTGACCAAGGCGATCATGAGCCGCAGTGCTCGGGTGTTGATGGAGGGCTGGGTTCGCGTGCCTGGCGATAGCTTCTAAGGGATAGCGGGTAAGCCGCGACCTGCGCTTGCCAAGCGTCAGCATGCTGGTGCTTGCGCGGGTGACCCGCGAAACGGGCACGCTAGACGAAAAAACCCCGGCATTGCGCCGGGGTTTTCTTTTACAGCGTATTGCTCAGCTTACGCCTGGACCACCGGGATCTTGGCGTTGGCCGCTGCTTCGCGGAACTCGGCGATCTGGTCGAAGCTCAGGTAGCGGTACACGTCGGCAGCCATGCTGTCGATGTCTTTGGCGTACTGCATGTACTCTTCGACGGTCGGCAGTTTACCGATGATCGAGGCGACTGCCGCCAGCTCTGCCGAGGCCAGGTACACGTTGGTAGCGTCACCCAGACGGTTCGGGAAGTTACGGGTCGAGGTGGATACCACGGTCGAACCGGTCTGCACACGTGCCTGGTTACCCATGCACAGCGAGCAGCCTGGCATTTCCATGCGCGCACCGGCCTTGCCGTAGATACCGTAGTAGCCTTCTTCGGTCAGCTGGTGAGCGTCCATCTTGGTTGGCGGGGCCAGCCACAGACGAGTGGGGATACCGCCCTTGACCTTCTCCAGCAGCTTGCCGGCAGCGCGGAAGTGGCCGATGTTGGTCATGCACGAGCCGATGAACACTTCGTCGATCTTCTCGCCCTGTACCGAAGACAGCAGACGGGCATCGTCCGGGTCGTTCGGCGCGCAGAGCACAGGCTCCTTGACGTCGGCCAGGTCGATTTCGATGATCTCGGCGTATTCGGCATCGGCATCTGCCGACAGCAGCTCTGGCTTGGCCAGCCAGGCTTCCATGGCCTGAGCGCGACGCTCAAGGGTGCGGGCATCGCCGTAGCCTTCGCCGATCATCCAGCGCAGCAGGGTGATGTTCGACTGCAGGTACTCGGCGATGGCCTTCTCTGGCAGCTTGATGGTGCAGCCGGCAGCGGAGCGCTCAGCCGAAGCGTCGGACAGCTCGAAGGCTTGTTCGACGGTCAGTTCGTCCAGGCCTTCAATTTCCAGGATGCGGCCAGAGAAGGCGTTTTTCTTGCCTTTCTTCTCGACGGTCAGCAGGCCCTGCTGGATGGCGTAGTAAGGGATGGCGTGAACCAGGTCACGCAGGGTGATGCCTGGCTGCAGTTTGCCCTTGAAGCGCACCAGGATCGACTCTGGCATGTCCAGTGGCATGACCCCGGTGGCGGCGGCGAACGCCACCAGGCCGGAACCTGCCGGGAACGAGATGCCGATCGGGAAGCGGGTGTGCGAGTCGCCACCGGTACCCACGGTGTCAGGCATCAGCATGCGGTTCAGCCAGCTGTGAATGATGCCGTCACCTGGGCGCAGCGACACGCCGCCACGGGTGCGGATGAAGTCTGGCAGGGTGTGGTGGGTGGTGACGTCGATCGGCTTCGGATACGCCGCGGTGTGGCAGAACGACTGCATCACCAGGTCAGCTGAGAAGCCCAGGCACGCCAGGTCTTTGAGCTCGTCGCGGGTCATCGGGCCAGTGGTGTCCTGGGAGCCGACAGTGGTCATCTTCGGTTCGCAATAGGCACCTGGGCGCACGCCCTGGCCTTCTGGCAGGCCGCAGGCACGACCGACCATCTTCTGTGCCAGGGTGAAGCCCTTGCCGGTATCGGCAGGCTGTTCTGGCTTCTTGAACAGGTCCGACGGGCCTTGGCCCAGTTCTGCACGGGCTTTCTCGGTGAGGCCACGGCCGACGATCAGCGGAATACGGCCACCAGCGCGGACTTCATCCAGCAGCACTTCGGTTTTGAGCGTGAACTCGGTGACCAGCTCATCGCTGCCGTGGCGGCGCACTTCGCCTTTGTAAGGGTAAACGTCGATGACGTCGCCCATGGCCAGGTTGGTGCAGTCGAACTCGATCGGCAGGGCGCCTGCGTCTTCCATGGTGTTGTAGAAGATCGGGGCGATCTTGGTGCCGAAGCAGAAGCCACCGGCGCGCTTGTTCGGCACGTACGGGATGTCGTCGCCGAAGAACCACAGCACCGAGTTGGTGGCGGACTTACGCGAAGAGCCGGTACCGACCACGTCACCCACATAGGCAACCGGGAAGCCTTTGGCTTTCACGGCTTCGATCTGGGCCAGCGGGCCCACGGAGCCTGGCTGGGAAGGCTCGATGCCGTCACGGGCCATTTTCAGCATGGCCAGAGCGTGCAGTGGGATGTCAGGGCGCGACCAGGCGTCCGGGGCAGGGGACAGGTCGTCGGTATTGGTTTCGCCAGGTACCTTGAACACGGTCAGGGTGTATTTGTCGGCGATGGCCGGGCGCGAGGTGAACCACTCGCCGGCAGCCCAGGATTCCAGCACGGCCTTGGCGTGAGCGTTGCCGGCCTTGGCCTTTTCGGCTACATCGTGGAAGGCGTCGAACATCAGCAGGGTGTGCTTGAGCTGCTCGGCCGCGACGGCGCCCAGTTCGGCGTCGTCCAGCAGCGCGACCAGCGTTTCGATGTTGTAGCCGCCCTGCATGGTACCCAGCAGTTCAGTGGCGTGCTTGCGGTCGATCAGCGGCGACTTGGCTTCACCTTTAGCGACGGCAGAGAGGAATGCAGCCTTGACGTAGGCAGCTTCGTCCACCCCTGGTGGAACGCGGTTGGTGATCAGGTCTACGAGGAAGGCTTCTTCGCCGGCCGGCGGGTTCTTCAGCAGCTCGACCAGGCCTGCAGTTTGTTCGGCGTTCAGCGGCTGGGGCACGATACCCAGGGCGGCACGCTCTTCGATGTGTTTGCGGTAGGCTTCAAGCACAGTTATTACCCTCATCAGTGGTCCCTAAAGGGAGTCCGGGACGCTCATCCAGCATTCGATGCACCCATGCGCTGCCACGGCCTTTTGGGCCGCCCAACCAGGGTCGCAAAGAATCCTTACAGAAGCTGCTTTCAAAGTTTTACGCCTGCAGAACGGGAGCTGATGAGGGCTGGCGCGGGCATGCGAGGGGTGCATGGCCCGGGCCAACGCCGTTCTACCGGATGGACTGTGCTCGTGACGCTTTGAAAACAGCTTCCAACGGACATTGTTGCCTTGAAAAGGCGGGGTGATTCTACGGCAAATTGTCGCAGAAGGTAAGGCGGCGAGCGTGACTTTAACGGGTGACCGTGGTTAGACAAAGGGCTAACATGCCTCGGTGTTCCACCGCCAAGCCATTGTTTCGAATGTCCAACCAGTCCATCAAGACCCCTTGCGTCGGCCTCTGTTCCACCGTGTACGGGGACACGGTATGCCGTGGCTGCAAGCGGTTTCACCATGAAGTAATCCACTGGAACGGCTACGACGACACGCAAAAGCGCGCTGTCTGGCTGCGCCTGGAGCAACTGTTGGTGCAGGTGATGATGGCCAAGCTGGAGGTGTTCGACAAGGGCCTGCTGCGCCAGCAATTGCAGCAGCGTTCGATCCGCTTCGTCGAGCAGCAGTCGGAGTACTGCTGGGCGTATCAGTTGATCGCGCGCGGGGCACGGATGATTCGCGACCTGGAGGCTTACGGCATGGCGCTGCTGCCGGAGTTTCGCGACTGGGAGCTGCCACAACTGCGCGATGCCATCGACCGCGAATTCTTCCTGCTCTCCGAGGCCCATTACCAGCGCTACATTGCGCCAAGGTTCCTGCGCGACGGGGTGGGCGATGGGCAGGGCTGAGCGCCTGCCCGCAGCAGCGTATCAGTCGCCGGTGTACTCGCAGCCACTGGTGCAGGTTTCGTGGATGCGCACCTTGGAGAGCTCTGGCATCAGGGGTTTGACCTGGTCCCAGATCCACTTGGCGATCACTTCGCTGGTGGGGTTCTCAAGGCCCGGAATATCGTTCAGGTAGTTATGGTCAAGCTGGTCGTAGATCGGCTTGAAGATCGCCTTCACCTCGGCAAAGTCACGGATCCACCCGGTATGCGGGTCGAGCGGGCCGGTCAGGTGCAGGCCGACCTTGAACGAGTGGCCGTGCAGGCGGCCGCACTTGTGCCCTGCTGGAACGTGGGGCAGGCGGTGGGCCGATTCGAACGTAAATTCCTTGAAGATTTCCACGCTGTCATAACTCTGTGTGAATCAATAATGCGCGCAGTCTACCAGCATGGCCGCTACAAGGCTTGCAGGCGTTCGGGCAACCGCCCGGTGGCGATCAATTCCAGCAATTCGTCGCCCAGCCGCTGGCTTTCGGCGATGGCCTTGTACCAGTAGCGCTTGCGGCTCGGCGCATCGCCCATGAAGCGCTTGAAGTCATTACGGTCGGGCAGCTTGCCGAAAGGCAAGGCAGCCAAATACTGCGGCGATGGGGTCAGCAACAGTACGTTCTGCAAACGTGTGGCGTCGCCCTTGCGCCAAGGCAGCGCCTTGTCGAACCAGCCAGGCACCACTTTGTCGGTGAAGTGCGGATACAGCACCAGGTCGTCACCGCGGTAGGGCAAGTCGAGGTGATAATCGAGCAAGCCACCGTCGCGGTATGTGCCAGCCCCTGCACCGGGGATATCACGCACACCTTCCATCACCATCGGGATGGAACCTGAGGCCAGTAGTGCGTGGCGCAGATTGGCTAGGTCCAGTGGCAGGCAGCGCGAGGGAAAATCGGTGAGGGCCTCGAGCGGCGGGGCGCTGCGAGCATCGTGCAGGATCACGCGTTCGAAGTGTCGGGCCAGCCGCGCACGGCCCAGTAGGTTGCTGGCAATTACCGAGCCCAGGCCCATGCCTAGGCGGGCGCGGTGGTCGTGGGCAAGTTGGCCATGGCTCTTGACCACCAGGATGTTCAAGCGGTACAGCGGGTTGGCGAGGATCTGCCCGTCGCGGCCTTGCAGCAAGTCGTCGAGCATGCGCTGGCAGCTGCGGCTGATCTGCGCCGGGGTCACGCCCTTGGCAAAGTCCTGTTCGGTGTATAGCTCGCCCAAACGGCGGATGCCGGCCACGGGGTCGTCGAGGCAGGCGCTGGCGAAGCGCCAGGAGCCGATCGAGGCGCCGATCAGGGCGCGTTGGCGCGGCGCCGAAGGTAGCCACTCGCCGAACAGGGCCAGGTCCAGCCCCTGAATGCCCAACGGCTTGGGGCCACCCGCCGCCCCAGGCAATACCCCGACATCGCCAGGCTGCAAACCGCGCTCGCGAATCTGCCGCAAGGCGCGCTGGCCAGCCTTGAAAGTCAGGGCTGGGTATTTGATGTGAATGGCGCTCATGTCGAACTCCACAGCTAGCGAGCCGGTCATTATAGGGCCTTGATGCAGCCGTAGCTGCGCTATCATGGCGCCAGCTGTTTTCAGGTTGAATTAAGGACCGCTGGTTAATCTTAACCCCGTAGACAACTTGAACCTCGCTCAGGAGAGCCATCATGAAAACTTTGACTGCCTTGTTCACTGCCGCCGCCCTTGCACTGGGTGCCAACGCCGCTTTTGCTCAGGAGGTGCAGCCTGACGAAGTGGTGAAACTGGTCAACGCCAAGACCATCAAGTCGCTGGACGAACTCAAGGCTGCTGCCGTGGCCAAGCATCCAGGTGCCACCGTCACCGATTCGGAGCTGGAAAACGAATACGGCCGCTACATCTACAAGGTCGAACTGCGCGATACGCAGAACGTGGAGTGGGACGTCGACCTGGACGCCAAAACTGGTGAGGTGCTGAAGGATCAGCGAGACAGCTAATGGCCTGCATCACTCGGCCGGCGCGATACGTGCTGTTTTCGTTGCTGGCCGTTTGCTCGCTGGCCGTTGCCCACGATCTGGACCAGGACCAGGCCCTGAAACTGCGTCAGAAGGGCGTCATTCTGCCACTTGAGCAATTGCTCACGACCGCCCTGGGGCGTTACCCCGGGGCGCGTCTGCTGGAGGCCGAACTGGAAGAGGAGCACGGCCGCTACGAATATGAGGTCGAATTGCTCACCCAGGAAGGCGTGGTGCGCGAAATCAAGCTGGACGCCAGCACTGGTGCTCTGCTCAAAGACGAGGAAGACGACTGACATGCGCCTGCTGCTTGTCGAAGACAATGTACCCCTGGCCGACGAGCTGACTACCAGCTTGCAGCGCCAAGGCTATGCCGTGGACTGGTTGGCCGATGGGCGGGATGCGGTGTATCAAGGCCAGAGCGAACCCTACGACTTGATCATTCTGGATCTGGGTTTGCCTGGTTTGCCGGGTCTGGATGTACTGGAACAATGGCGTGCCGGCGGGTTGGCAACACCGGTGCTGATTCTCACGGCGCGCGGATCGTGGGCTGAACGGATCGAAGGCCTCAAGGCTGGGGCCGATGACTATCTGAGCAAGCCCTTTCATCCCGAAGAGCTGCAACTGCGCATTCAGGCGCTGCTGCGTCGCGCCCGCGGCCTGGCCAACCGGCCAACCCTGGAAGCGGCAGGTCTGCATCTAGATGAGGGCCGCCAGTGCGTGAGCCGCGACGGGGTCGATATTCAGCTCACGGCTGCCGAATTTCGCCTATTGCGCTACTTCATGCTGCACCCGCAGCAAATCCTGTCCAAAAGCCATCTTGCCGAGCATCTTTATGATGGCGAGACGGAGCGCGATTCCAATGTGCTGGAGGTGCATGTCAATCACCTGCGGCGCAAGCTGGGGCGAAGCGTCATCGAGACTCGGCGCGGCCAGGGGTATATCTATGCCGGGAGCGGCGAGTGAAGTCCATCCAGGCACGTCTTAGCCTGGGGCTTATTGCCGTACTGGTGATTGTTGGCCTGGTGCTCGCGCAACTGACGCTTTGGTTGTTCGAGGCAGGTTTGCAGCGTTACCTGGAAAACGGCCTGCGCAAGGAAAGCGAAAACCTGCTGGTGGCGCTGGTGCGAGGGCCCACGGGCCTGCAGTTGGATGAGCGGCGTATCTCAGCGGCCTATCAACGGCCTTTTTCCGGCTACTACTTCCGTATCGATTTTGACAAGGGCACTTGGCGCTCGCGTTCTTTATGGGACCTGGATATGCCCAAACCCGCTGAGCCGGGGCTTTCCGATACCCACGAGCTAGGGCCGGAAGGCCAGCAATTGCTGGCCCTGCGCGCGGATTACCGGCGCCTGGGCCAGGATATTTCGATCAGCGTCGCGCAAGACTATTCGCCCGTGCGCCAAGGCTTTCGCCATTTGCAGCAAATCGGCCTGGGCATGGGCCTGATCGCGTTGCTCATCGTACTGGTGCTGCAGCGCATCACCGTGACCCGTTCGCTGCGCCCACTGGAGCGAGCGCGCCAGCAGATTGCCCAGTTGCAGCAGGGCCAGCGGTCTCAGCTCGACGCTCAGGTGCCCAGCGAACTGGCGCCCCTGGTCGGCCAGATCAACCACTTGCTCAGTCACACCGAAGACAGCCTGCGCCGCTCGCGCAATGCTTTGGGCAACCTGGGGCATGCCCTGAAGACCCCCTTGGCAGTGCTGCTCAGCCTCGCCTCCAGCGAACGCCTGAAGGACCTGCCGCAGGTGCAAGCGCAATTGCGTGAACAGTTGCAGCAGATCCAGCAGCGGCTGGCCCGCGAGCTCAACCGTGCGCGCTTGGCAGGGGATGCATTACCGGGGTCTCAGTTTGACTGCGATGCCGAGTTACCCGGCCTGTTCGCGACCTTGTGCATGATTCATGGCGAGGTCTTGCAGTTACACCGCGAGGTTCCCCCAGCTCTGCAATTGCCATGGGACCGCGAAGACGTTCTCGAGCTGCTGGGTAACTTACTCGACAACGCCTGCAAGTGGGCCGACAGCGAAGTGCGTCTGGAAATTGCTGCAACGCCTGCTGGGTATCAACTGTGGGTCGATGATGATGGCCCTGGCATCCCTGAGGGCCAACGCCTGCAGGTATTGGAGCGGGGATCGCGGTTGGATGAGCAGGTCGATGGGCATGGCTTGGGGCTGGGCATCGTGCGCGACATTGTCGAGGCCTGGAATGGCCGGCTGGAGCTGTTGCAAAGCCCATTGGGTGGCCTGCGCATACGGATCGAACTGCCGCGTAATTATTGAAGTGTCTGCAGTGACGATTCAGAAAAATTGCAGTTACCCCGCATTTTTTTGAATTAGCTCAACGGTGTGCCGCGCGGCACAATCACCTGACGAAACCTGCGGTTTCCATCTCTCCAAGGACGGAGCCCTTACGCAGCTGCCTAGGCGCTGCCAGCCCAGTTACCCTCGACTGGGCTTTCTTTCCACTACGACACTCAAAGATGTTGAGCCTTCGAATGCCTGCCATGCGATACGACAGTCTTCTGCAGCGGCTGCTGCCTGCGCCCCTGAACATCTCACCCAAGCAAGCCTTGCGCGCCGGTGTCGGCGCATTGCTCGGCTTGTTCGTCGCTGGCGGGTTGACCAGCCTGGCCTACGGGCCAGGCATTGCCCTGCACCTACTGGGCCCGTTGGCGGCCTCTGCGGTGCTGGTGTTTGCCGTGCATTCCGGGCCGCTGGCCCAACCCTGGCCGGTGCTTGGCAGTTATGCCCTGGCTGGGGCTGTCGGCCTTGCCATGCGTCAGGGCTGGGGCGGGGAGCTGTGGGTGGCCGCCACGGCGCTGGGCATTTCGATGCTCGTGATGTGCTTATTGCGCTGCCTGCACCCGCCGGGTGGTGCGGTGGCGGTAAGCGCGGTGCTGGCCGATCCGGGCTTGACGGCCATGGGTGACCACCTGCTAGAGCCGGTCTTGCTCAATGCACTGATGCTGGTGTGCGTCGCGGTGATCTACAACCGCCTGACCGGGGTGCGCTACCCCAAAGCAGCACTGCCGCGCATCGATCTGCACCATACCCACGACCCGCTGCCGCGCGAGCGCGTTGGCGTCAGCAGCGCTGACCTGGATCAGGCGCTGATGGAGCTAGGGGAGTTCGTCGACGTCACTCGCGATGAGCTACAGCGCATCATCATCGCCACCGAGCACAGCGCCCTGCAGCGCACTCTCGGCGGTATCACTGCCAGTGCCGTAATGTCGCGCGATGTGCAGTTCGCTTCGCCGCAGACCACTCTGGAACAGGCCTGGAAGCTGCTGTGTAGCCACCATCTGAACACTCTTCCGGTACTCGACCAGGGCAAGCTGGTGGGTATCGTCAGCCTCAGCGACCTTATCGGCCCGGCCATGCAGCGCGGCCAGCTCAGTTGGCGCGGCCTGTTCGGCCGCAAAGCGGTGCGCCTGGAGCAGGTGATGAGTCGGCATGTGGTCAGTGTCGGCCCCCAGCACCCGCTGGAGCGCCTGCTACCGCTGTTGTGCGAGCAAGGCCTGCACTGCCTGCCGGTGCTCGATGATGGCCGGTTGGTAGGGGTCGTCACCCAGACCGATCTGGTCGCCGGCCTTGCCCGCCAGTTGCTAAGCGCCGCTGGCAGCGGTTCACACCAGCGGGTCCCAGCGTTGTGACCAGTCGCTGGAGTCAGCCGCTATCAGCCCGCGCAGCACCGCGATGGCCTGTTGCAGCGCTTCGCTGTCGCGCTTGCGCGGGTAGACCAGGTAGGTTGGGTAAGTGAATTCCGGCGCTTGCGGCACACGCTCGAATACGCCTTTATCCAAATAGGCCTGTACGACACGCGTACGGAAATACCCGCTACCCCCGTGGTCGAGAATGAACTGCAAAGCCAGCGGCCCGAGGTTGAAGCTCAGCGCCGGGCGCGCGCAGTCCGGCAATGCGGCATCGTGCTGGCGGCGGAAGCCTTCACCCCAGTCGATGAAGATGTATGGCTCAGGTCGCTGGACCCTGCGCACGCGAATCAGCTTTTCTTCCATCAACTGCTCAACCTGCAGCCCTGGACCGTAGATCGGCTGGTACACCAGGGCTGCGTCCAGCAGGCCCATGTCGACCTTGCGCAGCAAAGCGTCTTCGTCACTGATTTCGCTGCGGATGGCATGGCTTGGCATTTCGCGGAACAGGGCGCCGACCCAGTCGAGCAGCATCGGGTTGCCCAGGCTTACCTGCGCGCCAATATGCAGTACTTGCTGGCGGCCTTCAGGCAGCGGTAGGTCGCGCCGCGCCGCTTCCCAGGTCTGTACCAGCTGGTTGGCGTAGCTGACGAAGGCTTCACCATCGTGGTTCAAGCTAGCGCCATTTCGACTGCGCACGAACAGCTGACAGCCCAGTTGCTGCTCCAGGCGTTGCACGCGGGCAGTGATAGCGGTCTGTGATACGCACAGGCGTTCGGCGGCGGCGACCAGGCTGCCGCAACGCACCACTTCAAGAAACGTACGGGCCTGGTCGATGTCCATGGTCGGCTCTGCGTTGGTGGGGGGGCTATTCTAGAAGCTTTGCACTGATTCAGGGCATTTTGAGACTGTCTGCAAATTTGCAGGTCGGTTGTGACTTTAGTCCCATGGCAGCCTTGGTGGAGCGGGCCATACTCGTTGTTCGCCCCTCAATAACAACAAGTACCGGGTTCCACCACGATGACCTACCAGCACAGCTATGCCCAGTCCATTAACGACCCAGCCGCCTTCTGGGCCGAACAGGCCCAATCATTGGCCTGGTACCGCGCCCCCTCGCTGATTTTGCAAGGCAACCCAGATGGCACCCATCGCTGGTTTGCCGACGGCCGCTTGAACAGCTGCTACCTGGCCCTGGACCGGCAAATTGAACTGGGCCGCGGCGAGCAACTGGCGCTGATCTACGATTCGCCCGTGACGGGCGTACAGCAGACCTATACCTACAACCACCTGCGCGATGAAGTGGCGCGCCTGGCTGGGCTGTTACAGCAGTTGGGCGTGGGCAAGGGCGATGGCGTGATCATCTACATGCCGATGGTGCCCCAAGCGGCCATGGCCATGCTGGCCTGCGCGCGGATCGGCGCGGTACATTCGGTGGTATTCGGTGGCTTTGCCGCCAATGAACTGGCCCTGCGCATCGACGATGCGCGCCCAGCGCTGTTGCTCACTGCCTCCTGCGGGCTGGAGTTTGATCGGGTGGTGGAATACAAACCGCTGGTGGACCGCGCGTTGCAGTTGGCACGCCATCAACCTCGCAAGGTGCTGGTGTTGCAGAGGCCACAGGCCTTGGCGCAACGGCAATCGGAACGTGATCTGGACTGGCAGCAGGCATTGGCCACTGCCGAACCCGTGGCCCCGGTAGCTCTGGATGCCGGCGATCCGCTCTACATCATGTATACCTCAGGCACCACTGGCAAACCCAAGGGTATCGTCCGGGAAAACGGTGGCAACGCAGTGGCGCTCTGCTACGCGATGCGTCATATCTACGGCATGCAAGCGGGTGATGTGTGGTGGGGTATTTCCGATGTCGGCTGGGTGGTCGGGCATTCGTTGATCGTCTATGGGCCGTTGATGAGCGGCTGTACCACGGTGTTCTACGAGGGCAAGCCGATTCGCACGCCGGATGCTTCGGCGTACTGGCGGGTGGTTGAACAGTACAAGGTCAATGCCTTGTTCTGCGCACCGACCGCCATGCGGGCAATCCGCAAAGAAGACCCGGAGGGCGAACTGATCCGCAAGCATGATCTGGGCTCGCTGCGCCAGCTGTTCCTGGCGGGTGAGAAGCTCGACTCCAGCACCCACCAGTGGCTGGAGCAGGTCACCGGCAAGGCGGTGCATGATCATTGGTGGCAGACTGAAACCGGCTGGCCGGTGACTGCACCTTGCGTGGGGCTCGAGGGCAGCGCAGCGCGGCCAGGTTCGAGCAATCGAGCGGTGCCTGGCTACCATGTGCGGGTGCTGGATGACGAAGGGCATACACTTGGCGCTGATCAACACGGGGCCATCGTGATAGCCCTGCCACTGCCGCCTGGTTGCAGCCAAACACTGTGGGGCGACCACGAGCGTTACCTGCAGGCTTATCTGCAGACCTACCCAGGTTATTACCATACCGGTGACGGCGGTTACCTGGACGAGGACGGCTTTGTCTACATCATGGGGCGCACCGATGACGTGATCAACGTGTCTGGCCACCGGCTGTCAACGGGGGAGATGGAGGACTTGGTCGCTCGCCACCCGGCAGTGGCCGAGTGCGCAGTCATCGGGGTGCATGATGAGATCAAGGGCCAAGTGCCGCTTGCGCTGGTGGTACTCAAGGATGGTGAGCGCATCACCCAGGCGCAGCTGTTGGCCGAGTTGGTGGGCAGTGTACGAGAGCAGATTGGCGCGCTGGCGTGCTTCAGTCGAGTACGTCTGGTCAAACGCTTACCCAAGACACGCTCGGGCAAGATCCTGCGGGCGGTGTTGCGCAAGATCGCCGATGGGCAGGCGTATGTGCCTCCTTCGACACTCGATGACCCGGCCGTGTTGCTGGAGATCGAGACCGTGTTGGCAGACCTGCCCAGGGCCGGATGAAGCCTGGGCCTAGTCGTCCTTTGATGCTCGGCTCGCTCGGTGAGCGGGCCGAGTATCCAGGGCTGGCCCTAGAGCGGATAGCGGGCGATGAATGTCGAGCACCTGATCTCGATAACCTGCTGATCTGCATGTTCGATGACCAGCATGCTCTGACTGCGCGGGTAACTCGGTGTCAGCAGCCACTCTCGGTCGCCAAAGTCAGTATCGACCTGGTCATTGTGCTAGAGCCGCAAAATGGCTACAGGCACTTCACCCGTTAAGAAAAAGGCTTGAACGAAAGCCACTAACACCACCATGAGCAAATTCAGCTAAACCGAGTGTTTGATCGAGCGCGCCTCGGTGGAAAACCACGGCATTTGCGTCATTGAAGCTCTGATCAGGTCTACCATTCAAATGACCGCATGACCATCAGCGGTGAGTTTCGTCAACACCATGGTCGGCTTACGCTGCGCGTCTTCTGATGAACGGGAGCAGTAGTGCTGTCTGCTGGTAGAACAGACAGTTGCCAAGTTACCTCAAAGGGTCGGCGACAATCACGCTGGGCCCAGCTGTTTCAACTGCCCTAACCGGCTGCGCGTGCGCATGAGATCGGCTATTGGGCCATCCAGGCTCTGCGCCAGGGGCCGCGTGCCAATGACCGTAAGCTGCCGATCTTGGTCATACAGCACATCCACCAGGTTGACGAAGCGCTGCTGCGCCGCCAGTGAGCATTGCGCCAGGTCATCCAGCCCATCGATGATCCACTCATCGTACTGCGCGGCCATTACCAGATAATCGATGACCGCCGTGGCTTTTTCGCATACATCATCAAAAGCCAGCATCACCCTGCGGCCCTCGACGGCCAGAGCGCGCAAAGGGCGCTTATTCACTTCCAGCAGCAGTGGTTGACCCTCTGGTAAGTTCAACGTTTTACGCTGCATCGCATCGCCCGGCCACACAAAATGCCCTTGGGTGAAACGTTGCTGTTCTCGGTTGGCCGGCAGGCTGCGCAAATCGATGTCGCCACCGACCTCAAGCACTTGCATCGAACTGTTGATCAGGCGGATCACCGGCAGGAACCGCTCGTGGTACAACGGATTGGGTAGCAGACCTTCAGGGGCGTAGTTGGACGTCAACAAGACGAAGATGCCGCGGGCGAACAGCGCGTTGAACAGCCGGGTCAGCAGCATTGCATCGCCGATGTCATGCACGTGGAATTCGTCGAAGCACAGCACCTGGCAGTCGCCCAGCAATTGGTCCAAGGTTGCGCCCAGCGCATCACTCAGTTGGCGGTGCTGGTGCATGCCTTGGTGCAGGCGAGCGAAGAAGTCGTGGAAATGCAGACGACGCTTGTTTGTCACCGGCACTGCCTCGAAAAAACCATCGAGCAGCCAGCTCTTGCCACGGCCCACCGCGCCGTACAGATAAAGGCTGCGCGGCTTGCCGTTTTGCAGCTGCGCAAGCTGCCTGGCCATGCTGTCGATGACCATGCGCTGACCGTCACTGAGCTGGTAGCCACGGCTGCGCGCCTTCTGCTCGAACCAGCTGAGCAGTTCACCGGGGTTGGACGACGCACCGCGCAAACGCTGGCCGAGCTGGCGCAGCGGGGAAGGGATCCAGGCAGACAAAAGCGAAGCTCCTTGGGCAAAGACCGGGCAGCGTGCAGCTTGCCCCAGGGCAGCATTTTTGACCAATAGATAAAATGGCGTGCATTTATCGACAAGTGAGATCAATCGGTGCAGTAAAGACAGGCCAGCGCCGTGGACCGGCGCTGGCGCTACAGCAGAAGTCGCTCAGGCCTTGCGCTCTAGCTGGCGCTCGATCATGTATTTCAAGGCTAGGCGGCGCTCCTTCAAACGGCGTAGATCTTCATCGACGAAATTGCCAGCGGAGATCGCTTCGGCTGCCAGTACCTGGTTATCGATGTCCACATACTCGTCGAGCAGACGGTCCAAGTCTTTGTCGGCCTGGCGCCTTTGCTGGACGATTTCTCGCGGGTAGTGCAGGTCTTGATAGAGATCGTGTGAAACAGGCATGAGGGCCTCCTTGGTCAATGCAGTTCGCTTAATGGATTGGAAGGAGGCAAAACGAATGTGTTGAAGCAGGGCAGTAAAAAAAGCGACGGATGGTAGCCTGAATGTGCATGGGAATCGGAGAAAGCACTAACTTGCTGTTTTAAAGCATTTTTTTTCAACCGGGGGCTTCACAGGCATGCGCTTTGTTGTTAAAGTGCGCGCATTCCACGGCAACAAGCCAGTTGTCATCAAGTTGGAATGGTCAGAGCAGCATCAGCTGCATCCGATACAGGGGCGTCGCCAAGCGGTAAGGCAGCAGGTTTTGATCCTGCCATGCGTTGGTTCGAATCCAGCCGCCCCTGCCATTTTCCTAATCAAGTACCCTATTCAATTCAGTGCAGATGGCTATCGGCGCTGAGTTTCTGCGTTTGCGCTGTTCGGCACCGTTGGCAGCTGGGGTGCAGTCGCCCCCCAGCAAGCCAGCCAGTTTTTATCGCAAAGCTACGGGTTCAGGCGCAGCACGTCGCTGAGTACCCTGGCAAGCTCATCCGCCTGCACCGGCTTCTGCAGCACCAGGCTGCCAGGCAGCTCAAGTCCTTCGAGCTCTGCATACCCAGTCAGAAATACCACCGGCAACTGCGGGTGCCGTTCGCGCGCCGCCAGAGCCAATTGTCCGCCGTTGAATTCGGGCATGGCAAAGTCGGTCAGCAGCAGGTCGATATCGTCGTCCAGCAGGGCCAACGCCTGTTCCCCACTGTGCGCCTGGCGGACCTCGTAGCCATACTGGCGTAACACGTCACCGAGCATGTCGCGCACCAAGTGATCGTCGTCTACCAGCAACACTGTGCGGTCCCGTCCGCTGTCATCGATCGGTTGGCTGATGGCTTGCGGGGCAGGGTCTGCATCGACTTCGTGCTTCACTGCCGGTAGATAAACAGCAACTTGGGTACCATGGCCCGGCTCGGTATCAATGCGCACTCCGCCCCCGGATTGCTTGGCAAAGCCAAATACCTGAGCTAACCCAAGCCCAGAGCCTTTGCCGATATCCTTGGTGGTGAAGAAAGGCTCGAACACCTTGGCCAACACCTCCTCGCTCATGCCACAGCCTGTATCGCGAATGCTCAGCATCACATACTCGCCCGGTTCCGGGTCTTCGGGGCGGTGAGGACGAGCCTTGACCCGCGTGTTGCGAGTCGACAGGGTCAATTGACCACCTTCGGGCATGGCGTCACGTGCGTTGATCGCCAGGTTGAGAATGATCATCTCGGTCTGGGTGGGGTCGGTCAGCGCGTGCCATAGGCTGTGATCAAGGTCCAGGCGTACCAGGATGTTGCCACCCAAGGTGCGGCTTAACAGTTCTTCCAGGCCGGTCAAAGTACGATTGAGGTTCAACGGCACCGGTTCCAGGCGCTGGCGACGGGAAAAGGCGAGCAGTTGCGACGTCAGCTTGGCACCGCGCTCCCCGGCTTCGCGGATATGCGTCAGGCGGCTACGAGCCTTGTCGACATCCGCCTTGGCCAGATCGCGTTCAAGGAAGCTGGCTCCAGTGAGAATGACCGTGAGCAGATTGTTGAAGTCGTGGGCCACACCTGCGGTCAGCTGACCGACAGCCTCAAGCCGTTGCATCTGCTGCAGCGCCGCCTCGATGCGTTCACGCTCGGTGATCTGCTCGCGCAGGCGTGTGTTGGCTTGCGCAAGGCCCAAAGCGCTTTCTCGCTCGCTGGTAATATCGCGAGCCACCACGTAGAGCAAGGTGTCTTCCGGCACCACCACCCAGGACAGCCAACGCAACTGGCCTCCGGCGTGCTGAATGCGACCAACGAACCGCGCACTAGTGCGCCCGTGCGCAAGAGCACCCAGCTCGCTGAGCAATGCTTGCTGGTCTGCGTCTGGCAGCAGGTTCAGCAGCGAGGCCTGGCTCAGGCGCTCGCGAGAAAAGCCCAGGCTGGCTTCCCAGGCTGGGTTGAGCGCTACAGGCGTCAGGTCTTTGTTGAGCACGGCAAGCAGGTCCTGGGACAACTCCCAGGCGCGGTCCCGTTCGCGGGTACGGCGCTCGACGCGCTCGCCCAGCATTTCGTTGAGCTGCTTTAGCGCCTGGGTTGCCTGGCGCTGAGTGTGAATGTCCTGGAGCACCCCAGAAAATCGCGTGCACTGCCCGTCGTAAAACTGGGCCTGGCCGCTGCTGAGCAGCCAGCGCGGCTCCATACCGTTGGGCTCGGCGGTACGGAACTCGACCCGGTATATCCCGTCGCTGTCCGGGCGCATGGCCTGCTCCACGGCTTCGCGCACTTTAGCCAGGTCTTCGTGGTAGATACCGGCATAGAACACATCCAGGTCCATTTCGGTTTCGGGCGGCAAACCGAACAGAGCCTTGCAGCGATTATCCCAGACCAGCAGCCCTTGCTGTGGGCGCAAATCCCAAGTGCCCATGCCAGCGGCATCGATGGCGATGCGCGCGCGCGCTTCGACATCGGCCAAGGCTTCTTCGGCGTAGCGCCGGCGCTGGCGTTCATGCACTTCGGTGAGGGCCCGACGCACGGCCTTGGGCAGCAGCGGCAAGTTTTTCTTCAAGACATAATCGGTAGCGCCCAGGCGGATCATCTCCACCGCATGTTCTTCCCCGTAGATGCCCGAAAGGAAGATGAACGGGGTGTCAGGGGCCAGGCGTTGGGCGATGGCCAACACATCGGTGCCGGAGGAGCCGGGCAGCACGCAGTCGCACAGGATCAGGTCGAAGCTGGCCTGATGCAGGGCTTGCTCGACGCCAATGTGGTCGAACACCAGTTGCGACTGCACCTGCAGCCCGCTGCGTTCCAGGCGCATTAGGGTCAGCTCGGCATCCATCGAGCTGTCTTCGACCATCAACAATTTCAGCGGTTTGGACAACATCTGTAAGCGCGCCTCAGTGGCTGCCACGGCGGTTAAGGCGCAGGGAGCCGGGTGGCGGCTCATTGAGCACCGCCCAGAATATGCCCAGGTCGGAAATCGCCGCGACGAACTCTTTGAACTCCACTGGTTTGACCACGTAGGCGTTGACGCCAAGCTCGTAGGCACGCAGCAGGTCCGGCTCTTCTCTCGAAGAAGTCAGCATTACCGTCGGAATACTGCGAAGTTCAGGCGTGTTGCGTACGGCTTTGAGTACTTCCAGGCCATCGATTTTCGGCAGTTTCAGGTCCAGCAGCAGAACGGCGGGGTTGCCGTCGTCGCGGTCGATGTAGGCGTTGCGGCGTAACAGGTAATCGAGGGCATCGGCACCGTCACGCAGGACGATGACCTCGTTGGCCAACTGGCTGCGCTCCAGGGCCAGGAGCGTCAGCTCCAGGTCCCGGGGGTTGTCTTCGACCAGCAGGATGGGCTTGAGCATGTTAATAAAGTGCCTCAGGTAGTTGCCGGGTGACGGGGCAGTGTGAAGTGGAAGCTAGCGCCCTGGTCGACCTGGCCTTCGGCCCAGACTCGCCCATCATGACGCTCGATGATCCGCCGCACACTGGCCAGGCCGATTCCGGTGCCTTCGAAGTCTTCCATACGGTGCAAACGTTGGAACACCCCGAACAGTTTGTTGGCGTAGGCCATATCGAATCCTACACCATTGTCTCGGATGCTGATCTCGGTTTCGCTAGCGTGCTGGTAGGCACGCATCTCGATGTGTGCAGGCTCACGGCCACGGGTATATTTGATCGCGTTGGCGATCAGGTTATGCAACGCCAGGTTGATGAAGGCCGGGTCGGCGATCACTTTGGGCAGCGGTGCTATGTCCCAGATGATCTCGCGGCCTTCGTAATCAGGCGCAAGCTCCTGGCGAATGGTGTCGACCAGGGCATTGAGGTCAACATCCGCCAGGCGCAGGGCCGAGCGACCCATCTGGGAAAAGTTGAGCAGGTTGTCGACCAGGCTGCCAGCAAAATGCGCAGCCTCTTCGATGTGCTTGAGAAAACGGGTGCCACGTTCACTCAAATGCTGGCCTTCGATTTCGCCAAGCAATTCGGTATAGCCGGCGATATGCCGTAATGGCGCGCGTAGGTCGTGGGACACGCTGTAGGAAAAGGCTTCAAGTTCCTTGTTCGAGCGGCGTAGCTCATTGGCCATTTGCGCCATTTCCTCGGCTTTGCGCAGAACGATGCCCAGAACCGAGGTCCGCAGTTCGAGCACGCCTTCCAGTATCTGTGGGGACCACGGCTGGGAATAACCACTGATCTGCTCCTGCCAGCGCTCAAAACTATGCCGCGGATTCAGTGCGCCTTGTGGGCCAATTTGCTTGTCCGGACGCCCGGCCCATTGAACTGTGCGCACCTGCTCGGGGCGGAACCAGACAAGGTAATGCGAATGGATCTGCGAGATGGCCACCGCCAGTACGCCCCCGGCGTGGGCTGCAAGCTCGGGGAGCTCATCAATGTCGCGGCGCACGTTGTCGGTATGAAAAACGGTTAGGCCGTCGCGTTGGCCCAGCCAGTGCACCAGGGCGTTGACTTGCGCTGCCGGCGGCGTTTGGCCGATCAGGTCGCAACGTTCAGCACTGATAACTGCGGCGCCGTTGGCTCCGGCGAACTCCAGTAGCACCTCGGGTAGTTCACGCAAGCCATCACTGACACTGTCGTGATCGGCCATCGATGAGATCATGCTTACGATGTGCTGACGCAGCTCCAGTAACCGGCTGGTATTGGCGTGAGATTCGCGTGTTTCGATCTGCAGCGATAACACGCTGGCCAACAGTTCGCAGGCGGTGCGAGTGCGAAATTCCACTGGCCGTGGCTGCGCGTGATGGCAGGAAATGAGTCCCCAGAGCTGGCCATCCACCACGATCGAAAGCGACATTGATGCAAGCGTGCCCATGTTGCGCATGTACTGCAGGTGCACGGGCGAAACGCTACGCAGCGCGGCAAAGCTCATGTCCAGGGCCTTGCCAGTGCGCGGGTTGAGGGCTGGTAGCAGTGCTGAAGCTTGGTAATTGGCATCCTCGATCACGCGGATGCGACTTACCCGATACAGCTCCCGGGCCTGGCGGGGGATGTCGGCAGCCGGGAAGTGCAGGCCCAGGTACCGTGGATAACCCTCGTCAGCCTGTTCCGCCAGGACCTGGCCATTGCCCTCGGCGTCGAAACGGTAGGCCTTGACCCGACCAAAGCCGGTTATGCGTTTGACCTGTACGACACACTCATGCAGCAATTGCTCGAGGGTGTCTGCATTGTGCAGGCTGCTGACGAATCCACGGACCAGAGGGTAGTAGTCGCTCTGGTCGGCCAGGCCAGCAGGCTGGCGAAAAGGTTCGAACTCGGCGATCAGTACCTGGTCATGGCGGTGGGCGAGCAGGCGTAGCGCTTCATTGCAAGGAGCCCCATGGCGCAGGGACACATCGCCGATATGAAACGGAAAGGGCTCATCGATGGATAAGCGCTGAAGATGGGAGCGCAGATCGAAACTGTCACTGACGACATCGGCGAAGCGATGACCGACCAACTCCTGCGCCGGAACGCCTAGCCATTGTTCGGCGTTCTCGCTGGCTTGAAGCACGCGCAGGTCTTGCTCGTCCAGCACCAGAAGAAAGCCGTGGGGCTGGATGCTGCCGGGCACCTGGATCGGTTCTTGTGCGCAGCGCTCGACAGCAGCGGCGAGGGCAGTGTCTGCAGTCATCAATGGACGCTCCTGTGATGTTTCTTCCATGCATGACGCATGCGGTATCAGCCAAGTATTGGCCACAGAGCACGGTAACAGAATATGCGGCGCTTTACCGCTTCATGCTTATTGGAGGGACTGAAAGATCAGGGGTTCGGCGGGGCACAAAATTTCTTGGTGGCGGTATAGCGCTTTGGGTTTAGTCGCAAAGAGTGGCGTCTAGCCACCACCGTTTAGCCTCCTGCTGCTACGCTCAACTACACGATAGGGAAACAGGAACAATCCAGTGACGGAACGCTTGATAGCCGCGCTGTTTGGCCTGCTGTTGAGCAGCAGTGCCATGGCGGCGGATTTCCATGTCGAGGTACGGGTACTGGTGCAGCGTGGCTGCATGCTGGTTGCCCAGCAGCGCGATGCGGGCGCTCAGGCCCTGGGGTTGATCGACTTGGGGGTCGCATCGCGCCTGGACGGCAAGAACGCCCCGCTCAGCGGTGCATTGCTTACCCAGCGCCCGCCACGGCTGGAGTGCAACCCCGACACGCTCTATCAGGTACGTGTCGACGGTGGCCAGCATGGTGGTGCTGGTGAGTTGCGCTTTCTCGCCAGCGAAGACGCGCAGGCCAAGCCGATCCCTTACCGGTTGTTTCGCGATGCCGCCTGGCGTGAGCCTGTGAGCGTCGATGAGCCCAATGCAGCACGGGTGCCAGATACGGGTACCGTCGAGTTGCCACTATACGCGCGGATCGACAACCTGGCATGGGTACCCCGCGCCGGGCAGTACACCGACCTACTCAAAGTTACCGTCACTTGGTAGCGAGGCCAACATGTACAGGGATGTCATGTCATGAACCGCACTTCGCTTCTGCTTTTGGGTCTTGGCCCGCTGTTGCTACCTAGCGGTGTGGCGCATGGCACCGCCACTGGGTTCATCCAAGCGCGCTTGGTGATCAGCGCCGCCTGCCAGGTCAACAGCGGCGATCAGCCGCCAGCCACATTGAGCAACCCTGGCCTGATGGATTTTGGTGAACGCGGCCCGAATTGGGATACGCCACTACGCAGCCGGGTTGACGAAGCGGGTGCCGAAGGCAGCCTGCAGATCAGCTGCACGCCCGAGGTGCGGGCATTCAACGTGCGGATCAATGGCGGCCTCAATGGCGACGATGGCGTGCGCCGGCTCAGCAACGGCCGCGAAACCATTCCCTATCAGCTGGCCACAGACCCAGGTGGCAATAGTCGCTACGGCATCGGCGAGGCCCGAGCCTTCACCATCAGCAGTACCGAGCAGATTCCCATACCGATTTTCGGCGTAGTGGTGGCGCAACCCCGCGCACTCCCGGCCGGGCTGTACCGCGACACCTTGAGAGTGACCCTGGACTGGTAGACGACGCAAGGAGACTCCGATGCGAACGACTTTCACCCGCTGCATGCTCGCCTGCTTCGGCCTGGTTGCGGCAGTTCACGCCCAAGCCGCCACCGTGACCGGCACCATCAGTTCCACGCTGACGCTGACCGCGGCGTGCCAGGTCAACGGCAGTACAGGCACCACGGGGTTGAACTTCGGCACCCTGAATTTCGGCACTGCCGATGCCCTGTTTTCGACGGTCAACGGCCAGGTATTGGGTGGCGGCGGCGCAGCCATGAGCATCCTCTGCTCAGCTGGCACAGTGCCGGTGATCAAAGTCCGCGCCGGAGCACATGATGGTCAGTCCACTGGGGGCACCCGTGCGTTGGCCGACGGTGCCGGCAACTACGTGCCTTATGACTTCTATACCGACGCTGGGCGCACCACGCTGTTGGCCATCGACGGCACCATTGCCCTGCCAACCAGTACCGGCGTTGCGCAAACCGTCAACCTGTACGGCCAGGCCCGGGGCAAAGCCGGTTTGCCGGCCGGTACCTATACCGACACTGTTGCTGTCGAGTTGTCGTTCTGAACCATGGGCAGGTGGCTCGGCGGGTGCCTGATCGGCGCTGGCCTGTTGTCGGCCGCGCCGCTGGATGCAGCTACTACCAGTAGTTTTCAGGTGAGTGCGCAAATCGTGGCTGGCTGCTTGGTGGTGGGCGCAGTGACCAGCTACGGGGTGCTCGACTATGGCACGCAATCGGCGTTGTCCACCGGCATCCTCAGTACCTCGATGGGCGGGACCACAGTAACGTTCCAATGCACGCCGGGGGTGGCTATGAGCATGAGCCTCGATGGCGGCCTCAACAGTGCCAGCGGCACGCGCAACCTCAAGCGCAGCGGCGGCACACAGGTGCTTGCCTATCAGTTGTATCGGGACGCGGCCTACAGCCAGGCTTTGGGTATCGGCCAGAGCGTGACGGTGAATTACGCCGACGCGGCTGCCATCAAGTTGCCGGTGTATGGCCGCACCCAGTTGCCGGGCAATTTACCGGCTGGGACCTACACCGATGTCGTGCAAGTCACGGTCACCTGGTGAAGCCGCAGGGGCCTGGAACAACAAGCCAAGGAGAGCTGTATGGGGGTGTGGGCAAAGTGGGCGCAAGGTGTGTTGGGCCTGACACTCTTGGCGAGCCTGCCGGTCAGGGCCGCTACATCGGTGTTGATCTGGCCGATCGACCCGGTACTGGAAGCTGACCAGAAAGCCGGGGCATTGTGGCTGGAAAACCGTGGTTCGGCGCCTGCCAGCTTGCAGGTGCGGGTGTTCGCCTGGCGCCAGGGTGAGTATCAGGACCAGTATCAGGCCCAGCGCGAGATTATCGGCAGCCCACCAGTAGCCACCATTGCGCCAGGGCAGAAGCAACTGATTCGCCTAACCCGCACGGGTACGTCCCCGGTGGGCCAAGAGCAGTCCTATCGCATCATCATTGACGAAATCCCCACGCCCTTGCCGGCTGACACTACCGGCCAAGGTACTACGGCAGCCATTCGCCTGCAGATGCGGTACTCAGTGCCGCTGTTCGTATATGGCGAAGGGCTATGGGGCAAGGCCGACCCAGACGGCAAGCGCAACGCTGACGGCGTCGGCAAGCCACAGCTGAGCTGGCGCCCGGTCACGGTTCAAGGCAAGCCTTACGTTGAACTGCGCAACACCGGTCCCGTGCATGCGCGTTTGACCGATGTGGTATTGCAGCAAGGTGGCAAAGCCCAGCCCATAGCCGAAGGCCTGCTCGGCTATGTGTTGCCAGGCGCCAGCATGCGTTGGCCTGCGCCGTTTGCGGCGACGCCTGGCGGCGCGATCAAGGGGAGGGTGAACGGCCAGGCAGCGGCCGAAGCGATTCGGCAAGGGCAATGAGTCGACTGCTGTATGAAAGGCAAGGGCCATGGAGGACCTGGCAATGGGCGGAGTCCATGTGTGAGCAGCCTGTTGCGGGCTTCGCGCCGTTGGTGCATGGGGTTGGCCTTGTTCGGCCCCGGTCTGGCGGCGGCCGACGACCTGCCGCCCCCGCCCAGCGAAACGGCGGTGGTCAGCGATGCGACGCTGTACCTGGACCTGTTGGTGAACCAGATGCCCAGGGCTGAGCTGGTTGCGGTGGAGCAACGTGCCGGGCGCCTTTACCTGCAAAGCGAAGTGCTGCGCAGCGCAGGCGTCGCGCTGCCGGGTGATCCCCAGGGCGAGGTGGCGCTTGACGCTGTGCCGGGGCTGCATGCCGATTACGATAGCCAGACCCAACGGCTGCTTTTACAGGTGCCGCCCGGCTGGCTTCCTGACCAGCAAGTGGGCGAGCGCGGGCTGTATCCAGCCAGCGAAGCGCGCAGCAGCTTTGGGGCTTTGTTCAACTATGACCTGTACCTGAACGACACCGACGACGGTGGCACCGACCTGGCGGCGTGGAATGAGCTTCGCCTTTTCGATAGCTGGGGCACTTTGTCGACTACCGGCCGATGGCGCCAGTCGTTCGATGGCGCGCAGCGGGCCAATGGCCGCCAAGGCTACCTGCGTTACGACACCACCTGGCGCTTCACCGACGAGCAGCGCCTGCTCACCCTGGACGCGGGCGACTTGGTCACCGGGGCATTGCCTTGGAGCAGCTCGGTGCGGGTCGGTGGCCTGCAGGTGTCTCGAGACTTTGGCGCGCGTCCCGACCTGATTACCTACCCATTACCGGCATTTGCCGGTGAAGCGGCAGTGCCGACTTCGCTGGATCTGTTCATCAACGGCTACAAGTCCAGCACCACCGAATTGCAGCCTGGCCCTTATACACTGACCAACGTGCCATTCATCAACGGCGCGGGCGAGGCGGTGGTGGTGACCACCGATGCCCTGGGTCGGCAGGTGTCCACCACCTTGCCTTTTTACGTCACCAGCAGCCTCCTGCAAAAGGGGCTTTCTGATTTTTCGCTGGCTGCCGGTAGCTTGCGGCGTGACTATGGCGTGAAGGATTTCGGCTATGGCGGCGGGGTGGCTTCGGCCAGCCTGCGCCATGGCCTGAGCGACACGTTCACCTTGGAAACCCATGCAGAGGCCGCCGATTCGCTGGTGCTTGGGGGCGTGGGCGGCAACATGCGCCTGGGCACGTTCGGCGTGCTCAACGCAGCTTTGGCGCAAAGCCAGTTCGAAGGCGAGAAAGGCCATCAGGTCGCCGTTGGATACCAATACAACAGCCAGCGCTTGGGCTTCAACTACCAGCGTTTGCAACGCCATGGCGACTATGCCGACCTGACCCGGGTAGACACGCCCTATATGCTGCTGAGCCAGAGCAGCGAGCAAGCAACCCTGAGTGTGAACCTGGATCGCTTTGGCAGCGTCGGTGCCGGGTATTTCGACGTGCGTGCCGGTGACGGCACTCGCACCCGGCTCATCAACCTGAGTTGGAGCAAGCCACTGTGGGGCAACAGCAGCCTTTACCTGTCGGCCAACCGCGAAGTAACTGACAGCCAGTGGGCGGTGCAGGCGCAACTGGTGATCCCGTTCGACTTTGGCAGCACGCTGGCGGTGAGCATGGAGCGCAGCAAGCAAGGGCAGAGCACGCAAAGGGTCAACTATAGCCGTGCAGTACCCGTTGGTGGGGGCGTTGGCTACAACCTTGGCTATGCAGGCGGTGATCGCGATGCCTACCGCCAGGCCGATGTTACTTGGCGCCTGCAGTCGGTGCAGCTGCAGGCCGGGGTGTATGGCAGCAGCGGGGAGATGACCCGCTGGGCCGATGCCAGCGGCTCGCTGGTGTGGATGGACGCTGGGGTTTTCGCAGCCAACCAAATCGATGACGCCTTCGTGGTGGTCAGCACCAACGGTTACGCCGATGTGCCAGTGAGGTACGAAAATCAGGATATAGGCCGCACCGATCGCAACGGCCATCTGCTGGTGCCCTACAGCAGTGGCTACTACCGCGGCAAATATGAAATCGACCCGATGGGCTTGCCTCCCGATGTACTTGCCCCAGAGGTCGAGCAGCGGGTAGCGGTGCGCCGTGGCAGCGGCTACCTGCTGGAGTTCCCGCTCAGGCAAGTGCTTGCAGCGAGCATCGAACTGGTCGACGGCAACCAGCAACCGCTCAAACTGGGCAGCAAGGTCAGCCATCAGGAAAGTGGCAGTCAGGCGGTAGTCGGTTGGGATGGCCTGGTGTACCTGGAAAACTTGTCGCCACATAACCGCCTGCAGGTGACAGTGCAGGGCGGCGGGCCGTGCCAGGTGGAATTCGATCTACCGGAATCGGCCGGGTCGATACCGCTGATTGGTCCGCTGGTGTGCAGATGAAGCGCCTGTTGTGCAGTTTGCTCGTGCTGCTTCCCATGGGCTCGGCGTGGGCGCTGTGCGCCTCGGTGGCCGCCACGCCTGCGGCGTTCGGCTCCGTCAACTCGACCCTGGTACGCACTACGGTACAGAATGCCTCGAGTACAAACTCCGGGTTGCAGTGCACCGGCTCCTTGCTCACCTTGCTCAGTTCCGGGGACCACTTCTATGCCACCATCACCTCGGCCACCAATGGGCTGGTCGGCCCGACCGGCGATGTCATTCCCTACACGCTGTACGCTGACAACAGCACCAGCTACCCGATCACCCGCGGGGTGGCGTTCGACTTCGCCCGTAACGGCATCCTCGACGCGCTGGGGTTGTTGAGCGGGACCACCCCCAAGGCGGTGCCGCTGTACCTGAAGACACAGATCGGCAGTAACGTAGCGGCCGGGCTCTATCAGGAAACCCTGACCGTCGCTTGGAGCTGGAACTACTGCTCCGGCATCGGTGCCTTGGGGGTTTGCCTGGGCCGCGATATCGGCAATGGTACCCAAACGATGACCGTCAGCCTGACCGTTACCAATGACTGCCAGATCACTACCCCTGCCATCAACTTCGCCAGTGCCCCAGTGGTCGCCGGGTTCGCAAACGTAAGCCAGAGCCTGAGCCTGTCCTGCACCAAGGGCAGTGCTTACACGGTCGGTTTGAACGATGGTGAAAATGCTTCGGGCGGGCGACGGCGAATGAAGTCCGCGGCGGGCAACTTCCTGGCCTACGACATCTTCAAAAGTGCCGGGGCGGTGCGCTGGGGCTCGCTGGGCACCGCCCGGCGTTCAAGCAGCGATGCCGATGTCAACCCTGGAAACGGTACCGGCACGGGCAGCCAGGTTTTCAACTACAACGCCAGGGTCTACACCGACCAGGCCACACCGCCTGCGGGCAGCTACCTGGACAACGTGATCCTGGACGTTGCGTTCTAGGCTCATGAGTCCCATATGGCGCCGTAGGCAGGTATACCCTTGAGCTCCAACTGCTGTACCAGATTGCGAGTTATGGCCTGGTTGGCAATGCATATCACGGCTTGCGCAGGGTGGTTGCGCAAGGTTGCGAGGGTCAGGGCCAGTAAGTCGGGTTTGCCGTGCTGGTCGCTGTCCCAGATCTGCGCATGGGGTTGTGCCCAGAGCACTTCATCGACCAGCTCCTGTCCATACGTTGCCACAGGGTTGCGCGTGACCCACAGCAGGCGACAGGGTACTTGGCCTGCGAGCAAATGTGGCAAGACCGGCCCAATACCGCTACCCGTTGCCACATATAGCACCGAGCTGAACAGCCTTTCGACTCGCGCGACTCCAGCTGTGGGCACCCCTTTTACCCACACGTGCGAGGGAGGGCTGTCGATCAACCGCCCTGTCCAGTCGCCCGCGCGTGAAATGACCAGGCGAAAGCCACTGCGTCCGGGCGTGGGTATATTGGCGAAGGCATGCCACTGCCCGAGTGGGTGATGGCTGATGCTGGTAGAGGATCCGGCAAACGGCGTTACACCATGATCGAAATGAGCCACGAGCGCGTGGCTACTCGGTTTGTCGAACCTCACCGGTACTTTGCGCAATTGCAACCAGGGGGCGATGATGCAAGCAGTCAGCAGGCAGAGTAACCAAGCTGTCGGTGTTTGCAGCCACAGGCTCCAATGCGCGTCGGGCACCCCTTGTCGGTAACTGACCAGGCTTTGAACCCACAGCAGAAGCAACGCGCTCCAACCACCAAGCCGGTGAACCTGTTCGAAGCGATCATGCCAGCGGCTGCGAATTTGCGGCAGGGCCATGACGCATAATGACGCGGTCAGCACCACCAGGGCAGCGGTGCTGCTCAGCAGTACCAGAGACACTGGCTCGCCATACCAGGCTTGGCTGCTCAGCCCCCAGGCATAAAGGGTGAACCAGGCTGTGGCTGCCACTGCCGCAGCGCTATGCAAACCGCCAAAATGGTAGACCTTTGCCAGGTTGCGGCGCAGCCACAACGGCCAATGCAAGGGTGCACGCAGCACCAACCCAAAAAGCAGGTTGATGACCCGCTGTTGACGAATCACGATCGCCAGCGCCAGATTCGCCAAGCTCAGATCCAGCAGATGCTGCAACGTTGCCGAGGGCACCGGCCAAGCCCAGTGCAGCGCGCAAAACACGGCGAAGTTGCAGGCCAGCACCAGTGCGAACAAGCGTTGGTAGTGAGCAAGATCGGGGTGACTAACCAGTTGGCGCCAGCGGCTCGGTGCTCTGGAGAATGAATCGTTCGATACGGGCGCATTCATGGTGTCACCTGCGCCGCAGCCAGCAGCTCACGCAGTACGGCGCGGTCGATCTTGCCGCGACCCGTGAGCGGAAGCTCTTCGAGCAAGGTCAGGCGCGTGGGCACGGCGTAGTAGGGCAGGCGCTCGCGGCAACGCAGCAATGCTTGCTCAATGTCCAAACACATGGGGCTAGCGAACGCCACCAGTTGACGGTCATCGAGTTTCAAGGCTGCTGCGCGATTGCAGCCAGGTAGGCTCTCGAGCGCCGCAGCAACGGCATCTAGCTCAACGCGAAACCCGCGCACTTTGACTTGGTCATCGCAGCGGCCCAAGTGTTCGAGTTCACCCGTGGCAGTCCAGCGTCCCAGGTCGCGGGTGCGGAACATGGTGCCGCCCAAAAAAGGGTCAGGACGATAGCGTTGTTCCGTCAGCAGGGCATTGTTGACGTATCCCTGGCTGACGCCAGCTCCGCCTGCCCACATCTCGCCGACGTCGCCGATCGCACAAGGAACCCCGTGCTCGTCCAGAATGTAGACCGAGTTGTTCGGCGTTGGCTTGCCAATAGTCAACATGCTTGCAGCGCGGTAGCGGACCATGGTGTTGACGATCGTGGTTTCGGTGGGGCCACAGCTGTTGTGGAAGCTGCAGTAGGCCGCCCAGCGCTCCGCCAGTGAAGGCGGGCAAGGCTCGCCCGCTACGGCGACGGTCTTGATATGGGGGCAAAGGGCCGGATCCAGACGCGCCAGGATGGAGGGGGTGGCGATCAGGATGCTGCAGTGCTGCGCCGTCGCAGCAATGTCCGCTTCGCGAATCAGCAACGTGCCACCGTGACAGAGGCAGCCGAGGATTTCCCAAGCCGCCATATCAAAGCCGATATGCAGGATCTGGCCGACGCGGTCGCCGGGTGCTATGCCGAGGTTTCCTGGGGCGCTGAATAGCAAGTTGCAGACATTCGCGTGGCTGACTTTGACACCATTTGGGATGCCTGTGGTGCCGGAGGTGAATAGGATGAAGCAGGTTGCCTGGCCCGACACCATTGGCGCGCGTATCGCTGGCGCTGAGGTCTGGTACGCCGTCTCGATGACTTGACACTCAACCCCCTCGGGGATCAGCGCGAGGTGGCAAGCCTGGGTCAGAACAAGGCGAACCTGGGCTGCCTCGATCACCTGTGCGACAAGCCGCGGCGGCGTGGTGCCTATGTCCACTGGCACGTAGGCCGCGCCGCATTTGAGGATGCCGAGCAGCCCCACCAGCATGTCGATCGACCGCCTCAGGAACAGGCCTACCGCATCCCCCTGCTGGACCCCAAGGCCAATCAGGTGGCTGGCCAACGCATTCGCTTTGGCGTCGAGCTCCCCGTAGGTGATCATTTGCCCGCCGTGCCGGGCGGCACAAATGTGGGGCTGTGACCTGGCCATGTCGGCGAAGCCGTGATGAACGTTCTGGTAAGGGATTTCGGCTACAACGCCGCTGCCATATTGCTCGAACAGTTGTCGATCCTGCTCGCTGAGGGATTGAAGTGCGGGCTGATGAAATTTCAACTTAAGCGGCATGCAAACATTCCTATTCGAAAAGAAGGTTTGCTTACCGATAGGGGAAAACCTGCTTCTGAAACAGGGGCGAATTTGCTCGCGGCTTAAAAAAAGAAATCAGCTACAACCTTTGAGGGCGTGAGTTGCAAGTACCCATGCAGCGGATCCTACAATTGTGGTGAGCATTCTCGATTACGCCACGCCCAGTGTCCTCGCAACCTGAGCGTGACTCTGAGCGTATCAGCGTAGTCCGTCCACCATGCTCGCCAATGTCTCAAGCACCGCACCCGCCAATCGCTTGGATCTTGCACCCGACCAACCGGCCACCGGGTCCGGTGCGTCATCGTGATCCTTGAAAGGCATCTCCAGGGTCAGTGACAGACAGTCATGGGCCATGCCTACGGCATTGCACGCCAGCGAGGTATTCGCCTGGCCGGGCTCGTCACGGCTGTAGCCATGTGCGGTCTGGAAGTCCTGGGTCACGCTGCACAATGTCGTGCGGAACTGATCTTCGAGCTTGGCCAGTCGCGGTGAGTAGCCCGGGTTGCCTTCGCATGCCGCCACGAACACATGGGGGATTTCCTCGTCGCCATGCACATCGATGAACGCATCCACTCCGTACTGCTTCATTTGCGCCTGGGCGAAGAATACCTCTGGGCTGAGCTCGACACTGGCATCCTGCCAAGCCCGGTTCAGGTCCTTGCCCTTGAAGTTCGTGCGCAGGTGGCCGAGGAAAGCGCCATCGGGGTTCATGTTCGGGATCAGGTACAAGTCGGCCTTTTCCAGTAGCTTCTGAACCGTCGAGTCATTGGCCTGCAACTGGTCGATAACGCCTTCCATGAACCACTCGGCCATATGTTCGCCCGGATGTTGTTGAGCGATCAGCCAGAGCTTGCGTTTGCCAGGTGCGCCATCGCCGGCGCGCAACAGGGGAATATCCCTGCCTTGCACGCTGCGCCCATGGGCAAGCAGCTCCACGCCTGCAATCTGCTGGGCACGTTCGATCAACTGGTTGTGGCGGGCGCGGGGGTAGGGCTCGAAATACGCGAACCAGATCTGCTCCTGCTCAGCCTTGATCTCGAACGCCAGCGCCTTGCCATCGAACTGGCTTGGCACCCGGAACCAGCGCTGCTGGTCGTAGGAGGCCACAGCGTTGTAGCCGCTCCAGGCGTTCTGGTAGGACGACTGGCCGGCGTTGTCCAGGCTGAAGCGATGGGCCTGCCCCGGCGTCAGGCCGCTGACCTTGAAGTGGAACCATTGGAAATGCCCGCTGTTGGTGTCAGGGCGGATGGCCAGGTGTACTTGGGCCGGATTGCTGGCATCAATTACCTGGATGTTGCCGGAATCGAAATCGCAGTCGATTTGCAGGGGGGACAGCGTCACGGTCATGTGCGGCTCCTCAAGACTTGTTGTGAGGGTACTGTACACCGCCTGAAGGTCAGAGGTGTGTGCTGCGGGGTTGACTGTGATCACTATTGGCTGTGGAACGCGAGGGATAGAGCTTGTGCGGGGCGACACACTGGCTCAGGCCCAAAACCCTAACAACATCAGCGCCGCCACACCGATGCCCATCGCCAACGAACACCCACCTAAAGAAATCGCCGTCCGCCCTTGGCGATACCAGCCATCGAGCCCCAACGCTCGCGCCGGTGCCAGCAGGCTGCGCCAGCGCAATTCGGTTTCATGGAAGGCTTGCAGGTGCTCGGGTGCCGCATCCAGCCAGCGGCGAAAATCGATGCGCTCGCAGGCTGTCACATCAGGGCTCTGCAGCCGCACGTACCATTGCCCGGCTACCCGGGCGTTGGCATCTGCGCCTGGCTGCACGGCCTGCAGGGCTAGGTGCATGTTGCGTTCGATACTGAGCACAGGCAGGTCAAGGCGCTTGGCGATCGTGGCGTAATCCAACTGATCAAGTCGGTTGAGCAGAAACACTTGCTGCACGCGCCTGGGCAGACGTTTGAGGGCGTAAAGCCGCTGATATTCGCCAGCCTGATCACGGGCACAGGCCTGGGGCTCGATCGGTGATGGCAAACGATTCATGGGCAGCTCCGTGCAGGCGGGCGGGGGCATCCTCCGTGATGCGGAAATAGCGTAGGCTAGATGATATTGATTCTCAAGTGCTGATTTCGCAAAGATTTGTAATGGACGTTCACGCCCTGAAACACTTTTGCTATCATCCCCGGCATCAAAGATCTTCATTAGCCTGAAGAGCCAAAAAAAAGACCCGGCAAAAAGCCGGGTCAAAAAC